>WQTY01000236.1 GCA_009786045.1 Pseudomonadota bacterium
CGCGCGGGGGCGCGTATCGGCCGTGGCCCGATAGCGCCCCCTCCCCCAAGGCACTAATGAAGGGTTATCGTGTAGTTGTTACGCACGCTATCGTTTGCACCTGTGATTCGGATGTAGAAGGTTTGCCTGCCGCCAGAGGGGAACAGGGAGAGGATTTCGACGTCGTTGGCGGTGACGGACGCATCGACGAGGGCGCCTTTGGCATCGTAGGCATAGGCATCCAGGTCCCCTGCCTTGTGGTCAAAAGCGATGTGCAATATCGCGGGGGTGTTGAGTTCGAGGGAAAACCAGTCATCTTCGCCTTCGCAGAGGGTGGCGGCGATGGGGAAACCTGTGATGGGGTATGCCGAAAGGGCGGTGCCGTTGGGTTCGTAGATGTCTGCGGGGCAGGCGTCGGCAATGTGGACGTAGAAAGTTTGGCGGTTATTTGCCAGATTGATGTCGTTTTCGACCAGGAGTTGTAGGCTTAGTATGGCATCGCCGGCATAGATTGTGGGAATGCTGAACTTGTGGCGATGGGTGATCGAAGCGGATTCGGAGATGGGAGGTTGGGCGCTGACCGAAACGAGCGTTGTTCGCTGTGTTCCCTGGGACAGGATGACTTCGTAGCCATAGGAAGAGGATGCGGTTGCGAAATTGACCACGTCGAAGGTCAGGTTGAGGCTTTGCCCTGCGATGAGATGTGCGGGCGACAGCTGGACGTTTCTCAGGCCGTAGTCGAGGCCATCCTGGGCAAGCCACCTGAGGGTGTAGCGATGTGAAACGAGGTCGTTGACATTGGTGAAGATGCGGATCCAGTGTTTGTCTGATTCGGTAGCAGTGTAGTCGAACGTCTGCGTCGTCAGGTTGGTGAGCATGGCGACGAAGCGCTGCGTGGGGCCTGCATAGAGGGCGGCGCGAAGGAGGGTCGATTGGGTTTCGAAACCGATTTGCAGGCGTTCACCGGCAATCAAATCGATGACATAGTAATCTTGATCCGTATGGGGACAGATATCCGCTTCGAGGCCCGATTTTGCGGCTGTGCGCAGGTCTGCTGCCGAGGAGAAGAAGTCGTTGGGTTCGAAAGTAGCCAGGCATGTCAGCCAGCTGGCGGCAGACGCCGTACGGATGTCGAGTGCGTAGCGAAGCTCGTCGGGGTTGTAGGGACTGTTGAGGAGGAAAACTTCGAGATAGAGGATCTGATCGCCCACAACGATGTCGCGGTGGATAGTTTCGGTGGCTTTGCCCGTGCGAGAGGAGGTGATCTCATTGTAGGCATGGTCGTAGAGAACGATGTCGAAATCTCCGTGGGTTTTGCCTGTGACGGCGATATCGAGGCTCATGCCGTGGCGAATATCGAGGCGATAAAAATCGCGCTTAGCCTTGCAGACGCGAAGATCGTCGGCAAAAAACGACTGGCTGCTGAGATCCAGAACAGCAGCATCTTCGAAGCTGTCGTTGGGATCGAACCTGTCCCAGCAGGCACGATCGATGATCCATGCGGAGGAACGCGCCACGTTATTGCTTCGGCGCACGTCGTTGAGGATCGCTTCGTCATCGACGCGGGCAACCAGATGGTAAGAACCGCTGACGGTATCGGGTGGGAGCTTGAGGGAGATGCTGACCGAGCGCTGGGAGCCTGCTGGCATGGCAGCCACAGGTTGTGATGCCAGGCGGAAAGCGGTTTCGTCGATATTTCCGGTTCGCGAGAGATAATAACCCAGCGTCGTGGCACCGCTTGCTTCGGTGCCAAGATTGTCGAGGATCACGCTGACATTTCGGTACGCCGTCAGCGACAGGGCGCCTTCTTCTATCTGCAAACCCGAGGCAGAAAGATCGACGCCTGTTTGGTTGCCGTATATTGAAAGGCTCAGGTGATAGTGATTTGCCCCGCCGTTTTGCCCAACAACACGCATGTAAACAGGCAAGGTGTCGGCATTCGTTACCCTTGTACCCGACAGGTAAAGATCATCGCTTCCGACATAATGCGTGATTTGCTCGACGCCTCGCCACAGCTCAAGGCGGAGGGGACCGCGCTGGCGGTCGTGTTTGAGGTGGACTTCGAAATGTTGATTCTGCGACATATCGAGGCGATACCAGTCCACATCATCGTGACAGAGTGTCAGAGCTGCCTCCAGATTGCCAACCACGGATGCTTCCGAGAGCAGGTTATTGGGCTCAAAGGCATCACCCTGACACTGGCAATCCTCTCCCTGCATGACAATATTGGGGGATACCACGGCGCTGTTGTTCGTCTTGTCGGTCTCGTCTATGACCTGGGTGGCATCGGCAATAAGATGAAGCCGGTAATACGGGCACCAGAAATCGCACACCATGGGCACTTCGAGTGGCACGCTCAGACAGTCGTTAGGTTCAACACCACCTACGCGTTCGCGTAATAGCTCCTGTCTCGTACCCGAACACATGTTCTCGCGCACGAGGCTCACCACCGATGGTCCTGCGCCCGTTTTTCCCTGGTTGCACAGGTTGGCCAGAAGGCTGACTGACGCACCATCAGACAAGGTCGAGTCTGACAACATGCGTATTGGCCCAAACAGGAGATCGACCGACGCCTCGGAAACGATCTGAAGCTGCTCAAGACTGCGCTGGATATTGTTATCCTCATTGGCTTCGGCAACCACCCCGGTGGAGTCGCAAAAAACGTAAACCCAGTACATTCCGGCCGTGACGCGCCCGTCGATCTCGGCGATCGTCGAGAGCGTGCGCCCTGACATCGGCGCAAGATCATCGACGTTGAGTGATCCCACCACGATATCCTTTGTCGGATCGAACGACATGTCCCGAGACAGAAAAACGGTGCACACAAAAGACCCTGTCGGCTGCGATCCCTGATTGTAAACGCTCACGCTGACCGAGATTGTTCCTCCCGGACTCGCTGAACCGGGCGAGAAATCCACCCTGTCGACAATGATATCGGCATCAAGGATGGGTTCGTTGGTCACCTGGATGGGGGCCACACTGCGAGTGATGTTGTTCGTCTTATCGCGCTCGGCAATGACATCCGTGGCATCGACCTTGAGCCAGAAATAGTACAGCCCAGGCTCCCAAATCGGCGGCGTCACCGGGAGCAGAACATCCTGGAAAACCTGCCGCACCCCCGCGAGGCTGCCTTCGACCCTGGCAGCAGAAACGAGGGTTGCCCCGTGCATGTCATGGGCGTTATCTTTCTCTCCCATCCAGATCTCGTACCAAAAAACCTCATCCGTCGTCGAACCCTGATTGAAAATCTCAAAATAGGCTGAGGCAGCCGACAACACACCCGTCACCGACGGTTTCATCTGCAGGTTTGCCGCAACGAGATCGGCACCATCCGTCGATGAATTGCGCACCGTCACCGCCACATCGCTGATGGCCACATTGTTGCTCCGATCGCTCTCGCCCACATTGGCATCCGGGTTGACGACCACGACGACATAGTACACGCCTGTTCGAATGACAGGACTGAGCGAAATCTCGTAGGTCATCCGCTGCGTGCTGTCAGCCTCATCGACCGAAGGAAACGAGGACAGCGTCTGACGGTAGATCCGTACCGCGCCCCCTTCCAGGTATCCTTGCGTGCTGTTGCTGGGCGACAGGTAGACATCGACCACCGTTGCCACACGAAGAGGACTTTTTGCCGTATTGGAGAGCTGAAAGCTCACGGTCATTTGTCCGTCTGTGCTCACATTAAGCGGCCGGGCAGAGACCGAACCCACAGCCAGATCGATCGTATCAAAAATCTCGACTGTGGTCGTGGCTGCCGATGATTCCAACCCGCAGCGAAGCGATACTTCGACCCGATACTTTCCCGCCGCCTGATAGCGGCGCTCGGCATCAAGCGAACCCGTCATTGCCACGCCGTCCCCATAATTCCAATCCGCCGTGCATCCATGCAAAGGCACACCATCGTCGCGCAAAAGCTCAAAGCGCACGAGACTGGGCGCATGCGAACGCGCCGGATCCGCCACTATCGAGAAACCAAAATCATGCGCGCTTTCGCTGCAGCCCAGGACCAGGGTAAAAAAAACCAGGGCCATCCAACCATATAATCTGCGATGATAGTCCATGCACCAGCTCCTGTAGGACGCACTCCATCCCCCCCTTCACACTATTCACAAAACGACCCGGCACGCAAGCATGGAAGCAGGGATTAATTCAGCAGCTGAGCCAAAAGTCATGCTGCGTGTCTTTCTCGCATCAAGGCTGAACTTCAACAAAATTGAACAAATGTGTTACGTCACAATAATAATAATCAACAGCACGACCAAAATCGATACGGCATACCTTGCCATAAGTTTCAGCTGCGCTATCGCCTCAGCACTTCCCCAATGCAGTGTCCACAATATATAGGCGAGAACAGCAATAACGATCGCACCAAAGACAAGCCACACAACAAGCTTTACACGTTTTTTTATCGACATAACAGTTTTGTTAATTATAAATTTCTGGCAGCGGCAAGGCGATCCAGTGCGACGAAACGACCTCTGCATTGGAGAAAATGTGCATGCCATCCACACAGACGATGGCTTCATATTTTTCGTCATGGGGGAAGTCTCCCCCTGCGCGGCTATCGGCTGTCGGGCGGCAGGTTGCCGCCCCTACAGGCCGATACGCCGCTACCCCCTCT
>WQTY01000237.1 GCA_009786045.1 Pseudomonadota bacterium
TGGTGCGGTGCCACAGGTCGATGGCCGGCTGGGCAGCGTGGCGGGTCCTGGCGGTGGGGATGCGGGGGCATCTTCGTTTAACCGTCCCAGTTCATTTGGCCTGGGTCCGCAGCCGACGATTGGCAATGTGCCTTCCCTGGGTGCAGGTCCGAGCTCCCAGGGCGTAACTTCGCTTGGGATGGCTGGTTCGCCTTTGCCTGGTCAGGGTGTTTCACCGGCACCGAATCTTGGTGCAGGTCCTGCGGGTCCTGGCCTGGGTGCGGGGCCCGCAGGATCGGGGCTTGGTGCCGGTTCTGTCGGGATGGGTCCTGGGGCGATTGCCCCGGGCCTTGGTGGGGCGCCTTTGGGTTCTCCGATGGCTGGTGCACCTTCGCTTGGAGTTTCGCCATCGGGTCCCGCTTTGGGAGGTATGCCGCACGGTGTGAGCGGGGGAATGCATAGCGTGAGCAGTCCTGCGGGTGCAGCACCGTCTTTGGCAGGCGCGCCAGCGGTGGCAGCGCCAGGCCTCGGTGTCGGACATGCGGGTCCTGGCCTGGGTGCAGGGAATGTGCCGCAGCCTGCATCCATGGGTCCTGGCCTGGGCATGGTGGGCAGTACACAGTCTCAGTTAGGGACAAGGAGTCCGGGTGTGCAGGGGGCTGGTATGGAAGCAGCTTCGAAGCCTTCCGGGTTTGCAGCACCTGCAGGCGAAGGGGCAATCGACAAATCCCAAAAGGGTGCGGCCTCTTCAAAGCTGACGGCTTCGCAAGTTTCGCCTCAGAACCAGAAGGCTGCTCCGCGCGCGGCTGGAAGTGCGGCTACGCTGCCTGAAGAAATTATCGTCGACGATGCGCGTTCTCCCGAGAGTGAGGCCAGAATCAAAGCTGCGCGCATCGTGATGGATGCGTACCTCTCTGAAGTGGACTTCCAGTCTTTGTTGTCGCAGAGCTATCCTCCCGAGCCCGATGTTCAGGATGCCTGCTATGCGCAGCTTCTGAAGTGTGTCAACGATCATCGTGCCGCGCTGGGCGGCGTGAATCCAGACGCGCTTTTGGACTTTTTGCTGAAGGAAGCCTGCGGACTTGGGGCGATCGATACGTTGATCGATGACGAGGAAGTGACAGATTTTACGGTTTATAGCTTCGAAACCATCGTGGCGGAACGCAATGGCCGGCGAGAAATTTCCGAACTTCAGTTTACGAGTGCGGATGTGCTGTATCTTGCAGCACAGAGATTGCTGGCGATTCAGGGATTAAATGCACAGACGGCTCCGGCATTTACGGAGGGACGTCTTGGGGATGGCACCCAGATCGAAATTGTTTTGCCGCCGGTATCGGTTTCTTCGACCTATATTGTCGTGCGCAAGACGTGCCGCCGCTTTAATTCGCTGTCAGCACTTGTTCATTCGGAAACACTGTCATCGGAGATGGCAAAGTTTTTGCTTTTATGTGTGAAGGCACGACGCAATATCCTCGTCGTTGGTCCGCAGGGATCTGGGCGTACGAGCATCCTCAATGCGCTTGGGTCTGAGATTCCAGATGGCGAGCGCATTGTGACGGTAGAGAATTCAGCGATGATGCTGGTGCCTCAGCTTTATGTCATGAGCCTTGAGGCGCAGAATGCTTCCTATGGGCAGGGCAGTGAACTGGCAGCGCTGATTCGGTACGCCTCTAAACTCAGGGCGGAGCGCGTTTTGGTGGATACTGTTCAGACACCTTCCGATGCGAGGGCATTTTTGTCGGCAATCTGTGCAGGCGCTCAAGGGTCGATGGCAACGATGAGTGGTTTGACAGCCGGCGACGGGTTCCAGATGCTTGGCTATTTGGCTGAGGCGGACAATGCTCTGTCGAAGGCATCAAGTATACTGGGCGTGATCGACATTGTGATTGCGACGCG
Organism: Pseudomonadota bacterium; assembly: GCA_009786045.1. Taxonomy (GTDB): domain Bacteria; phylum Myxococcota_A; class Bradymonadia; order UBA4248; family UBA4248; genus WQTY01. The sequence continues at coordinate 1,876 of WQTY01000237.1, forward strand.
TGCCTTTACCGATGCCAAACGGCGCATTGTGGAGATCTCTGAGGTTGTCGTGCTTGAGGATGGCAGCCAGGGGCTGATTCCTCTCTTTGAGTGGGTAGATGGCGGAATGGGTGGGGCTTGGGCTGGTGCGGGGCATTTCAGAGCCTGTGGTCATGTGGCCAGGTTCTGTCAGGCGCTTGAACGAGGGGGCGTATCCCTTGATCCTTCGATTTTTAACGCATAGTTCAGGTAGACGATGTACACACTGATCATAGAAGATCGCCACGGGCGATTAGCAGCAGAGATATCATTCGATCAGGGCAGCTACACGATCGGGCGTGTTGACGGCAACGACGTTGTCTTGCCGTCCAATTCCGTCTCAAGGACACATGCACGCATTTTTGTATCAAATAACAAATGTTATATTGATGACCTGGGCAGCGCCAACGGTGTCACCGTCGATGGCGTGGCGCTTAAGACGCGGACAGAAATCGGCAATGGGTCGAAGATCAGAATTGGTGAGTACACGCTTTATCTTGAGTACAAGGACAATTCTGCCAATTCGCATGGCCAGGACGTTCTTAAGACTCAGATCGTATCGGGCGGCCAGGGTGGCTTCAAGATCGTCAGAGTCAGCGACAAGTTTGCCGGCGAGGAGTTTATGCTCTCGGAGCTGATCAACTCGATTGGCCGAACAGAAGATAACTATATCCTGCTGAGCGATCCCTCCATATCGCGCAATCATGCAAAGATCATCAATCAGGGCATGACGTTTAAGCTCTCTGATCTGGACAGCTCCAACGGGACGTTTGTCAATGGCAAGCGTATTCGGGGTGAGGTTCTGTTGCAGAGCGGCGACGAGGTGCGCTTTGGCAATGTGCGTTTTGTCTTCGTTTCGTCGAATCAGCGTGTCGACCTTGCGCTGTATGCAAAGCGCGGCATGGGCGATAATCGTATGGTTCTGCTGACGCTTGCAGCAGTCATTGTTGTCGTTCTGATTATTTTTGTCGTTGTGGCCATTTATGTGGTCAAGGACAAGGGGAGCGATGACGCGCAGATTAAAGATACCACGCAGGCTGCCGAGGATCCCCATGCCGTTTTGAATGTACAGCTTGATGAAGCTAACCGTCATTTCCGTGAGGGACGCTTTCCTGTTGCTCAGGATATGACGGGGCGACTGCTGGAGACATGGCCACACGAATCTCGTGTGAAGGAGTTGCATGACAAGGTTGAAGAAGAGATCCGCAACGAGCAGATCATTACCGAAGGCGATGCCCTCTTTGATGCACGAAGGCTCTCGGAGGCTCTGGACAAGTATCGCGAGGTGAATGAAACGGCCATGGCTTATGCCAGAGCCAAGGATCGCATTGAGGATACGGAACGACGAATTCAGTTAATGCAATATAACGAAGCCTTCGCAGAATGCGATGCACGCCCTTCTCAGGAATGCATAGAAGCGCTGTGCAAAATCACGCTTGCTCTAAAGCATGCTGGCAAGCAGGAAGGGCGCGTTCAGGATACCATAAAGTTGCTTGAGGGTTTCATTGGACGCAATAAGAAGGGGAAATTCGCAGTGCCAGCCAGAAAGTGCCTTTTGCTTTTACAATCTGACGAATAAAAAGAAAAAGAGAGCCAAAGGCTCTCTTTTTTTTAGCCAGATGAATGGGCTAGTCTAGGATGGATACAACGATCCGTCGATTGTGTGGCTGAATACGGTGTTCCCAGAGGTAAATGGCTTGCCATGTTCCGAGCTCAAGGCTGCCGTTTCGAATGGGAATGGCAAGGGATACGGGGAGCAGGGCCGATTTGATATGAGCCGGCATGTCGTCTGCGCCTTCGCAGGTATGGATGTAATTCGGGTCATCGTCGGGGACGAGTTTTTGGATAAAGTACACCAGGTCACGCCGTACCGACGGATCGGCATTTTCATTAAGAAGAACGGCGCAGCTCGTGTGTTTGACAAACAGGTGGCACAGACCATCCCTGACATCGCAGGTTCTGACAATTTCATCGACTGAACGTGTGATGTCGTAGAGTTTTCGGCCATTTGTTGAGACAGAAATTTCTGTGTGCCGTGTGGTCATGTGAGACCATTTTCTTTGATGTACTTCTGGCAAAACTCGGCATTTTTCTTAAATGTATCGACAATGCCTTCCTGGATCATTGCCTCAATTTTTCTTCCGATAAGCGGCAGGTTCACCGTAATGCTCCCTTCCGTCTTTCGGATGCATCCGCCATCCCTGGCGATGATGGATGTCGTCCCTTTGGCTTCGACGGCAGCGCCCTTAATCTCCGGCTCAATGACCCAGGCATTGGAAGCGTTATCTTTATTCCAGGTGCGCGTCTCGATATAGGAGAGCCTGTCACCTGTGAATTTTTTGGCGATGGCGGGCATGGTGTCTGGATTTGTCAGCCGGATGCGCAGGATATCACCGCCGGGTTTGTTTTGGACATCAAGCAGTTCTTTTTCCATTTTGAGGGACTGCATGAGTTTGTCATCAAAGTCGTTGTCGGAGAGGAGCGTGTAGAGTGTCTCAGGTGAGCAGGAGAAGTGGTCTTCGATGAGAATTTTTGTTGCCATGGGTATGCCTCTCATAAGGTTAGGGAGCGACCAAAAGTGGCGAGCTCCAAAATCGTGAAACCGGCCTATAGCATATGAGAAGAAAAGCGGCAATCCTCTTGGGGGGAGCTTGCTCCCCCTACGCCGCTATCGGCATGCCGAT
>WQTY01000238.1 GCA_009786045.1 Pseudomonadota bacterium
TGCGATAGCGGCGCAGGGGGCGCGGCCCCCAAAAACGCAACAATCGTCTGTAGAGGCGACCGTTCCGGTCGCCCGTGCCAATAAGAACCCGAAGGAGTTGTGATGTCATTTTCATTAGAGGGGTTGAATGGGCCGCAGAGAGGGGCCGTGACGCATGGCGGGGAGAAGCATTGCCTGATTTTGGCGGGGGCAGGCAGTGGCAAAACGCGCGTCCTGACGTATCGCATTGCCTGGCTGGTTCAGGCCATGGGGGTGGATCCATCGTCGATTCTGGCCATTACGTTTACGAACAAGGCGGCTCAGGAGATGCGCGGGCGAGCACAGGCACTTCTTGGAGGAAACTCGCCGGTGACGCTGTCGACGTTTCATGGTTTTGGCCTGCGTTTTTTGAAGCGCTACGGCGCATATGCGGGTTTGGGGGAGAATTTTTCGATTTACGATGAGAGCGCCCAGAAGGCGCTCGTGAAGTCGATTTTGGCGCAGTTTGGCGCCTCGGATCCGGTGGCGGAGGATGAGCGCGGGGGGAGCAGTCTGGTGCGCGATTTGGTGGGGGCAATTGCGGGGTATAAGGAATCCGGGCGAGGGGTGGAAGCGGTCGAGGCAGAGGCCCGAACGGCCGCGCAAATCCTGGAGGCAAGGGTGTATCGGGCCTATGAAGCGGGGCTTCGTGCCAACAATGCCATCGACTTTGGCGATATGCTGGGGCGGATGCTGGATGTGCTCGTAGGTCATGCCAATGTGCGCGAACGGTTTCAGCAGCAGTATCATTATATACTGGTCGATGAGTTTCAGGATACGAATGGCTTGCAGCTTCAGGTTTTGCGGGCCATGTGCGGTGCGCAGACGAAGTTGACGGTCGTTGGGGATGATGACCAGTCGATCTATGCCTGGCGCGGGGCAGATGCCTCGGGGATACTGAATTTTCCATCCCGCTTTGGCGCGTGCGAAGTCTACACGCTGGAGCAGAACTATCGATCCACGAAGCCAATCCTGGCCTGTGCCGCCACGCTCATTGCGCATAACCGGGTGCGCAACGAGAAGTGTCTCTGGACGTCGGTGGAGGGGGGAGAGCCCGTGCGATGCATTGAGTATGCTTCGGACAGGGAAGAAGGCAGCGGGGTGGTGGATGAAATCATTGCCATGCGGCGGCGCCTGGGATTGGACTGGGGGCAGTTTGCGATTCTGTTTCGGCGCAACAGTCAGTCGGCAGAGTTTGAGAAGGCCTGCACGCGCCGGGCAGTGCCTTACCAGGTGGTGAAAGGGACGGGGTTTTTCGAGCGCGAGGAAATTGCCGATCTCATGGCATATCTGCGCTTTCTGGTTAACCCGCTGGACAAGGTTTCGCTGCGGCGCATCATCAACAGACCGGTTCGCGGCATCGGTGAAAAGTCGGCTGAGACGCTGCTGTCGCTCGCCGAGACCAAGACGCAGTTCGGAGTCGCGCCGCAGGCATGTTTTCGGCGGCTTCTGGAGGACATTGTGGCGGGCCGGTGTTCGGTGCCGCGAGGGGGGGCAAAGTTTGCCGAAGGGTGCCGGCAGCTCCTGTGCCTGCTTGAGCAAACCGACAATTGGCCAAACCAGTCACCGCGCGAAACGCTCGAAACCATTCTCGACGTAACGCAGTACATGGCACACGTCGAGAAGTCCGTCCAGCGCAAGGACATGGTCTTTGAGGACGCGCGGGAGCGTATCTGGACCCTGTCCCGGATGCTCAACGACTTTCAGCAGGAGCACCCAAACGACCTCCCTCGTTTTTTGGAAGAGATGGCTCTGGTGCGCCCCGAAGCCGATGCCTCGCTGGATGCCGTCAAAATGATGACAATCCACGGTGCCAAAGGGCTCGAATTTGAGGTGGTCTTTGTCGCGGGCGTGGAGGATAAGGTTTTGCCACTGGCCCATGGCGGGATCTGCGATGTCGAAGAAGAGCGGCGCCTGATGTACGTCGCCATGACCCGGGCAAGGCAACAGCTTTATCTGACCCATGCAACGCGCCGATGGGCCTTTCGGGCGGCAATCGAGGCAGAACCAAGTCCTTTTTTAGACGAGATGCAGCCCGAAGAACCGAGTTATCTGATCAGGATGGTCGTCGAAGGAGAGGAGGACAGAAGCTACGGACAGCGGCAGCAGCTGGCCTGGTCCGGGCAAAAGCGGCGCGATGCTCTGAGGATTGTCCCTCGCTCTGAATATGAACCCTTCGAAGAGGAAACGCCGACAACGTTCTCGAAACGCCGCACCCAGGCCTCGGACGAAGTATACAGAACCGATGACCATCGAAACGCCGCCCCGCCTCCGCCATGGATGGCATCCTCAGGTGGCTCGCCAAAACGCGAAAAAGAAGGCGCAAAACGGCGCAACCCCGTCTCGGCAGATGGCAAAACGCTCGAAATCGGCTCACGCGTCGTGCACAGCGTCCACGGCACCGGGATCGTCACCGCTTTGAGCCCATCCGGCAATGATTTCAAGGCTGAGGTTGACTTCGCACAAAGCGGCACGCGCACCATCATTTCGAAATTTCTTAAGCGCCTGTAAAAGGGGGCCGCGCCCCCTGCATCGCTGGCGGACGCGCAGTGCGCGCCCCTACATGGTGTGTGCCTTTTTGGCAAAAACGATGCACTTCGCCTCACTCACTCCCACAGGCAATGCGCAGCATTGCAGGGGGTGTGGGGGAACTGGTTCCTCCACAAAAAATAGAACTCGACTTTTTGCGATGCAGAGGGTGGGAGATAGTGGTATAGGCGCGCCTGGATCTGTGCAGCATCAGGGCTGAGGCATACCGCGCTTTGCCCCATGCATTGGAGAATCAGGCTGAGATACTTTGGGAGATATGATGACGAAGCGCAGGATTCTGATCACGAACGGTTTGCCCTATGCCAATGGCCCCATACATCTTGGACACATGGTGGAAACTATCCAGACGGACGTGTTTGCGCGTGCCATGCGGATGTCCGGTCACGAGGTGGTCTATGTGTGCGGTGACGATACGCACGGCACGCCTGTTGAAATCAGTGCAGCACAGCAGGGGATTACCCCAGAGACACTCATTGGGAGAATGTGGGAGAGTCATAAGAAAGATTTTGATGGCTTTGACATCGGTTTTTCTTTCTACCATACGACCCACAGCGAGGAAACGCGGGCGCTGGCAAATGAGATTTTTGCCAGCCTGCAGGCAAGGGGCTGCATCACGGAAGAGGTGGTCAAGCAGCTTTACAGTGAGAAACTGGAGCGTTTTTTGCCGGATCGCTATGTTAAGGGGACGTGCCCGAAGTGTGGTGCGCCCGATCAATATGGCGATACCTGCGAAGTTTGCAAAGGGCGGTATGAGGCAACCGAACTGATCAATCCGCGCTGTGTGCTGGACGACTCCATACCTGTCGTGCGCGAATCCAATCATTTGTTTCTGTCTTTTGGTGATCTGACAGAAGACTTGCGTGCCTTTGTGAATTCACCGGCACTCAGCGATGAGGTCAGGAATTTTGCCCTGGCCTGGATCGATGAAGGGCTCAAGTCCTGGAACATATCGCGCGACAAGCCCTATTTTGGTTTCGAGATTCCGGGTTATCCAGACAAATTTTACTATGTCTGGATGGATGCGCCGATTGGGTACATTGGGGCCACCAAGGCCTGGTGCGACGTGCACCACCAGTCACTGGATGAGTACTGGCGAAATGACAATGTCGAAATATGGCAGTTCATCGGCAAGGACATCATCTATTTTCACACGTTGTTCTGGCCCGCGATGTTGAAGGCAGCGAGGTTTTCTTTGCCGCATCGCATCCATGTGCATGGTTTCCTGACCGTCAACGGCAAGAAGATGAGCAAATCGCGCGGGACGTTTATCCTGGCGTCGCATTATCTGGATGTTCTGCCTGCTGCATTTTTAAGGTTTTATTTTGCAGCAAAACTCTCGTCGGGGATCGACGACATCGATCTGAACATTGAGGATTTTTACTTCCGCGTGCGTTCCGGTCTTGTCGACAATCTGGCGAATCTCCACAATCGGTCGTTTAGTTTTGCGGAGACGAAACTGGGCGGACAATTGGATGATGCGCATTATGACGATGATTGCCGTGCGCTGATAGCGTTTGCGCGGGCCAGTCTGAGCGATGTGGTGGCGGACTACGAGGCATTGGACACAGCCTCTGCGGTGAGGCGTCTGTGTGAGATTGGGGATAAAGCCAACCTGTTTTATCAGGAAAAGGCGCCCTGGGCGCTTCTCAAGGGCGAGAATGCTGATCTTGACAAGGCTCGGGCCATCGTCACGGCGTGTGCTGAGGTGGTGCGTGTGATTGCCATTGGTCTTAAACCCATTGTACCGGATTTTTCGGCCAAGATTTTTGCGCAATTGGGGATAGGCGACCAGAACCTGTCGGATCTCCGATCCGGTTTGTCAGCGACGCATCGCATTGCCAATGTTGAAAAAACCTACCTGCGCCCGGAACGGGAAACGTTTGATGCTCTGACGGTCGCTGAAACCAAATCGGAGGCTGCTGTCGTGGAGCCTGAGACGAAAGTTGCCGGGGCGGATGTGCTTCCGGGGGCAGAACCTGTGGTGGCGGCAACA
>WQTY01000239.1 GCA_009786045.1 Pseudomonadota bacterium
TGCTCGNGTGCCATGTATCCAGCCGTGCCTGCAAACGTCGAGCCGCCTGTGCGGCGTTCATTAAACATGGCCGCACCGAAGTCGATCAGATAAATGTCACCCCCTGGTGTCATCATGATGTTCGATGGTTTGATATCGCGGTGTACAATCGGCGGGGAATAGGTTCTAAGCTTTTCGAGGATCGGAATGATCGCGAGCGCGATGGCGATCACTGCCTGGGTAGAAAACGACTCGCCTCTGTCCAGCTTGGCCTGTAGCGATTCGCCCGGGATGAAATCCTGGACGAGAAAGTAGTAGGGTTGTGGACTGGCAGTGGCGTTGATGGCATCAATATAGTGTGGCGTTCCTTCGATTCGCATCGACTTAAGCAGCGCAATTTCACGCATGAAAAGGTCGGAAGCTTTCCAATCGGCAATTTCTCGAAATGACAGCGCCTTGATGGCGACGATCTCGCACGTGCGAAGATCGCGTGCAGCATAGACCGTGCCCTGCGTACCCCGTCCGACGGTGCGGAGGATTCGGTATTGATCAGCCAACTGCGGATGGACTCGCAGGGCCTCGATTTCTGGGCTGATTTCTTCGGTTTCATTGAGTTCGTCGACCCTAACGGGCTTGTTTTTCTGGTTGTTTTCTTCAGTCCCAGCGATCTCATTTGACCTGGCAGCATCTGACCCGATGCTCTCATGGGATGACGTACCTGTCCACTCAGTGCTTGACATACTTGTCCACGCGAACTCGTTTTTGGGGCTGTTTCCTTCAATCCCGTTGAGCTCATCTGACCTGACAGCATCTAAGCTGATGCACGCATCGGATGCCATACCCTTCCACTCAATATTTTGTGCACCAGATGAAGATGATTCAGGTATGTTTGATGGCGTGCCAAAAGATGGACGTTTCCGGGCAAGTTTTGCTTTATTTTTTTTAGCGCGTTTTGATTTATGGGTCATGGGCGGATCCAAAAGATGATTTTGTTGTTTTTAATTTTGGTCTATCCATAGTTTGTCATTTTTCCAATTTATTGGATTGTTTATAATATATTCTGAAATACAATTGTAATCATCGTCATCTCGAATAATGTGCTCATAATAATTCCGTTGCCACAATCGACCTGGAAAGGGTAGCCAATCATGGTTTTTTACGCCGTCTGCATATCGTTTTGTTGTCATTGTTTTTAATCGATGTACGATATCAGGCAACGACAATGTAGGGGCAACCCCCTGTGGTTGCCCCTGTTGCGCATGTTGTTCCCGTAATGCCGGCGATTCCCAATCAGGGCAGGCACAGGGGCCTGCCTCTACAACAGGTGATTGCGTTATGATGATAATCGCATGTATGTGATTAGGCATTACGACAAATTCGCCTGTTTTTACGCCATCATAATGCATAGGGATTTCATTCCATACGCTTCTAACCATCTCGCCGGGTGGATATGGTTTGAATTCGTTGTTCTCAATTTCCCCAAATAAACATGCTCTGTTTTGGGTACATATCGTGACAAAGTACGCCCCCGCCATGGAATAAGCATATCTTCGCAACCTTATGCTGCGCCTGTGATGCTTTTGCGGGTCATACCTGTTCACTTCAAAGCCTCCCATTGGCGATGTCCTCTTTGTTCACTCGAACAAACAATACGCATACCATTTACTTTTTTTCACATCCTTGGTCGCTTTCTAAGGCAACATTGGCAACCCAAGCTCCTTAAGAAATGCGTTGTGTTTTGCCGTTGCAGCGATGATTTTCTGCTCCAGCATCACTAATTCTGCATTGACGGCCTTGAGGTCGATTTCTTCTTCTGGCACAGCGGTGCTGATATAGCGAGAGATGTTCAGGTTATCGTCATTGGCGGCAATTTCTTCCATGGTGACGCGCCGGGCATAGCGTTCTTCTTCCTTGCGGAATTGGTAGGTGGACACAATCTTGTCGATATGTGCTTGCGACAGGCTGTTTTGTCGTTTGCCTTTCGTAAAATGTTCGGCGGCGTTGATGAACAGCACGTCGTCTGGTTTTTTGCACTTTTTCAGCACCAGGATGCAGACGGGGATGCCGGTAGAGTAGAACAGGTTGGCGGGTAATCCGATGACCGTGTCGATATGGCCGTCATTTAGCAGTTTGCGCCGGATGCGTTCTTCGGCGCCACCGCGGAAGAGTACGCCATGTGGCAGAATGATGGCCATGACGCCGTCCTGTTTGAGGTAATGGAAGCCGTGCAGCAAGAAGGCAAAGTCAGCTGCCGATTTTGGGGCAAGACCATAGTTTTTGAACCGGACGTCATCGCCCATCGTCTCACCGGGCGTCCAACGGTAACTGAAGGGCGGGTTAGCGACCACGGCATCAAAATAGGGCTTTTTGGCGGGGTTCTTCTCTTGCAGCATCTCCCAGTCATTGGCCAGCGTGTCGCCGTGAAAAATCTCAAATTCCGAATCCTTTACCCCGTGCAGAAGCATGTTCATGCGCGCCAGGTTGTAGGTGGTGATGTTGTTCTCCTGGCCGTAGATTTTACCGATACCGTGCGGCCCCATGCAATGGCGTACGTTCAGCAGCAGCGAACCGGATCCGCAGGCAAAATCGAAGACGCTTTTCAGATGCTTTTTGCGGCCAGTGCTCGGCTCCTGCCCATCCAGCGTAACAATGGCAGACAGGATGCTTGATATCTCCTGTGGCGTATAGAACTCGCCTGCCTTCTTGCCAGAACCCGCCGCAAACTGGCCGATCAGGTATTCGTAGGCATCACCCAGGGTATCGCTATCGGCAGAGAATTTTGCCAGTCCTTCAGCAATCTTGGTGATGATGACGCATAGCTTGGCATTGCGTTCGGTGTAATTTTTGCCAAGCTTGTCCGAATTCAGGTTAATTTCCGAAAACAAACCCTGAAAGGTGCTTTCGAAGGATTCGTTTTCGATGTAGCCAAAGCCGTCTTGCAGGGTCTTTAGCAAATCACCATCCTGGGTACGGGCCATCTCCGCAATGCTGCTCCAAAGATATGGCGGTTTGATGACATAATGTACCTTGCGACGCATCTGTTTTTCGAAATCCGCGATGTCTCCCTTGTTTGCATCATACCACAGGCACAGCGGTGGCCTGTTCGGCTGATTTGCATTATCCGGGTAGTCGCGGCCAAGTTCTTTCTTTGTCGCTGCCTCATAGTTGTCCGACAGATAGCGCAAAAACAGGAAGGAAAGCATATAATCGCGAAAATCATCTGCATTCATCGCACCGCGCAGCTGATCCGCAATGGCCCAGAGGGTTTTACCAAGTTGTTGTTTTTCGTTGTCAGTCATGGCGTTTTAATTTTGGGTGATTGGTACAGCATTGATACAGCGTAGAGGGGACAGGCACAGCGGGGTTGCCCCTACGAACGACGTTGGCAATATTGTTGGCGGTGACAATCCTGTAGGGGCAACCCCCTGTGGTTGCCCTTGTTGCATTTAAATAGCCTTGCGCGCCACTTCAGTCCTTTAAGCATCTTGCATACATTGAGAATCTCATGGTGATTTGATAATGTGCCTAAACACATGAAGATCGGGAATTGTCCAGCTGGTGTCTGGACAATTTCAGTATCTCCCAATGGTGCAGGCGTTGCCTGCACAAATTCACTCAGCACCTGTAACGCGCTGACGCTGCATACGACCTGTTGCTGCGTCTGAAGAATCAGGTCGTGCAGGTTGTCGAGGAAAGGCTGTTGTTGTTCGAGAATGTTCATAGGGTTTCGGGTTCCTTTTTTTGTTGCCACGCTATCTCCCGTTGGTCAATACGCGTGGCTCGGCCTGCTATTTCCGCTATGCTCCAGTACGCAGACCGAAACATATGTCATCGCATTTGTTGCCAGAGCCCTGGTAGGAGCACCATGTAAACAACTGCCGGTTTGGCATATCGTAATCGAAGGATTGTGCCGAAGCACCGGAGGTGCTTTACGTGAATAACCGCCGGTGAAGCGTAGCGTAACCGGCGGACAGCTCCCAATCATATCAGCCCTGAAGGGGCTGAACAGGAGAAACGTATTACGGAAAAAATCTTTCATCTATCTGAATCCCTGCGTCTCTAATGAGTGTGTGATATTCCTCAGCGAAAGAAATCTTTTGGTGATGCACTTGCTGGTGGATGATATAATTCAATACAGTATCTTTATTTCTCCATGCCAGAGAGAATGCAGCATAGCCTTCTGCCCATCCGCGAAAATTTGGAAAACATACGTTTTCTTTGAGCCACTTCGAAGAGCTTGTTTTGAGCTTTTGAAGAAATGCGGATAGTGAGACAGTTGGGTGCAGATCCGTCAAGATGTGGACATGCTCTGACATTCCGTTGATGCGATATAGGTGAGAGTCGCAATTCTTAATAATGCCCCAAATGTATTGGTAGAGCTGTTCCTTGTGTTCGAGCGGTAGCGTACACTCACTATCCTTTGTCCGAAAAACGATGTGATAAAGAAGCTGGCGGTAACTTGTTGACATGATTTTGAGTTCAGCCCCGCTGGGGCTGGTAGATGGGGGAGTTCTACTCCGCCGGTTTCGCTACGCTTCACCGGCGGTTATTTACATTGAGCACCTACCGGTG
>WQTY01000240.1 GCA_009786045.1 Pseudomonadota bacterium
CCCGCCCGCGTATTGCGCCGAAAAGCGCAATAGCGGGCGCAGCAAAAAGCATGTGACCTGCTCGCATACGCCGCTACCCCCTCTGCGGGGCCTCAGTTGCCGGCCCCGCAACGCCCCGCTCTCGGCGACTTCGTCGCAGCGGGCGCGCACTACTTGTCACAATCGCATCTGATGAAGAACCCGGCGTTGGCTTTGCAATCATCAGTGCAGGCTTTTTCGCCATGGCAAAACTTGTCACAAGCAGCATCGCCTGCTTCAAACGGACTCTGCTGAGCTTCATCGAAGCGCTCACTGGTATTGACGCCGTGATACGAAAATTCAAGCATGCAAATGACTTCATTCCCGCACGCCTGGTTCCGCATCCCAGCGATACCACGTAGCGGCGGAAGCGGTGCCGGAGGCGCTGGCGGGCCACAACCGGAGCATGCGACGCCGTACTCGGCGTTAGCTTTTTTGCACCTTTGGTGCACACCCTTTCGCCGCGGCAAAGTTTGTGACACGCTGCATCTCTTGCCTTAGAAGCCCGTCGATGCGCTGTGATGTATTCACTGGCATTGTCGCCCTGATACCAAACCTCAACGCTGCATTGAGGAATGTCTTCCCATCCACACGCCAGTGCCTGACCAGAAATAAAGGGTGCCGCCACAGCTGCTGCCCAAATGAATTTTTTCATCGTTTGTGCCTTATTAGTGGTGGGGCTATGGCCAGAAAGGTTCGCCGCATTCGAGCGTAAAGGCCTGCCCGGCATCGACGGTCAGGGTGCATTTTGCCTGCTGCGGGCGTACCATGCCGCCGCCAACGTATTTGTGGTAGCGAATGACGAGCGTGCCATTTTCGTCGGTCCACGTCGGTGCGAGTGCTTCTGGTTCGTCGATGAAATCGCCCGAACCGGTGGCGAGCAATAAAGCGGTCCTGACACGTCGGGTGAGTTTGATTTTGTCAGGATTGGGGCGGATATTTTTGACAAAGTGGGCAAAGAGCGTCTCGTCGGGAAGCTTGACCAGACGAGGCTTTGGGCTGAGGAGTACAGCAACGTATTGAGACGAGCCGTCGACGTCCGTGATGTCAGTCGGTGCAGGCGTGCGAACTTCGATGAAGCCCAGATTGCTGATCTTATAGCGCGCGTAGGCTTTCTGGCCGGGGCGCAGGGTTGCCGAGACAGCCGCCATCGCGGCTTTGGTGCTGGCGTCTTTTTCGGGCATATAGCCGTAAGTCATATCGTCGCCCCACGCCGTTTCAGTGTTTGGCGGTTCGGACGAGGTACGCTCGGCAGATGCTGGCGAATGCGCCGGCCGCGTTGCCAATGAAGCCAGAGCCGTGCCTATGCGCCGCAGGATTGACATGGGGGATTCCCTATTCCGGCGAAGGCTCGCCGCATATGTGCGTGAAAGCCTGGTCGGCATTGACGGTCAGTGTGCATTCTGTTTGCAGCGGGCGTACCATGCCGCCGCCGCCAACATATTGATGGTAGCGGATGGTCAGTGTGCCGCCTTCGTCGAGCCATGTCGGTTCGAGTGCTTCCGGTTCGTCGATGAAATCGCCCGAGCCGGTGGCGAGCAGTAATGCAGTTTTTACACGCCGGGTGAGTTTGAGCTTGTCAGGGTTGGGACGGATGTTTTTGACAAAGTGCTCAAAGAGTGTCTCATCTGGCAGCTTGACCAGGCGAGGGGTTGGGCCGAGAATCACGGCAATGTGCTGGGAGGAGCCGCTGACATCTCTGGCGCCCGCAGGCGCAGATGTGCGAACCTCGACAAAGCCCAGGTTGCCAACGCTATAGCGCGCGTAGGCTTTTTGCCCGGATTTGAGTGTGGCAGAAACGACGGCCATGGCCGACTTCGTGTCAGCATCTTTTTCGGGCATATAGCCGTAAGCCATATCGTCGCCCCATGCCGTCTCAGAATTTTTGACGGCAGACACCTCTGCGCCAGCCGGGGCTGCCGGGTCGGACGCGGGGGACTGTGAAGAAGCCGAGGAGCAGGACATGCATGCTGCCACTAAAGTTAAGCCCGCGAGCACGAGCAGATTGAAACGCACCTTGCACCTCCGTCCACTTCAGCCCTGCCCTCCCTGGGGCAGAGCGCTTGGCATTACTTCTTCTTCCCGGGTTCATCCATGTGCAGGCCAACCTTTTCGAACCAGCCTTTATGGGCTGGGGTTAGCTTATCCCCCTTGGGCGCGGCACAATGATAGGTGGCATAGAGCTCGGCAAACTCTTCGCCTGGATCGCGGAACTGGTACATGGTGATTTTCTTTTCGTAAGCCTCATTGGCATAGGAATACCAGTTGCGGCCCTCATACCCCTGATGAATCTGGCGAGCCATCCCAGCCTGCAAGCGGCCATAGCAGGGAAGTGGACTTGAGTTGCCCATGGATCGGATGAGGTGTGTATAGACTTTACTCTTTTCGAATACCGCCGTCAGCTCTTCCAGGCTGCGGTGCCCGTCGGTGGGTTTGCTGGTGATTTTATCCCACAATTGTCCCAGGCGGTTTTTCTCTTTAGCGGTGCCATCCGCATTTTTCTTGAGATTTTTAAACACATCGGCAACCACCGGCTCAATGCCGTCTTTCTTGACGACTTTTTTCTCAATGAGCCGCTCTGCGCCTTTTTTGGCGATGACCTTTTCTTCGGACGTGAGATCGTCGTGATAGGGCGTTTCTGCAAGTTCTTCGACCCTGTCGACGATTTTCGAAGCATTTTTGCCTTCATCGACCCAGTCAGATATCGCACGAAAATCCGCACGTTTGGAGTATTTTTGGCCACTGTCGACGATATGGGCGAGTTCGTGAACGATGGTGGTGTCAAACATGTTGAGGTCGAATTTGGCGTCGTCCTTACTGTCGCTGTATCCCCACCCGGAAATTTTGTCTGTGTCGCCCTCTGTGTAATCGACGTTAAAAGACCCCGTCCAGCCAATGGCCACACCGCCGCCGCCATTTTCTGTGTTCGACGTGGTAATGGCACTCATCTTGGCCACATGCGACGGAGGCAACAGTGCGAGGCTTCGGTAAACATGCACAGCGCCACTGACCGTCCAGGGCACCTCGCTTTTACCCACCAGCATCAGGAAAATCTTCCCCCTTATGCTCTTTGCACCCATGTTGACGCCAAAGCGTTTTTTGATGCATGCGCTAAGCACGTCGATGTCATTCACGTGCACATACAGTGCATCAAGGCAGGCATTAAGCTCACCCTTCTTAAGCGTCGACATCAGGGTCGTCATCATCTTCGAGTTTGTGGCAACGGCTGCCAAATCCTCTGCACTTGCGCCCACGATCAGGCTATGCGTCAGAGACTTGTTTTTGGCACTCAGCGCCTCGCTCACTTTTGTTTCGAAGGACTTTTCTGCCTCTTCGCTGCTCTCATCCTCAGCCTTTGCGGCACTCGCGCTCTCTGCAGAGGCGGATTTCGTCTCAAGCGCCAGATCTGATTTTGTCGTTTTCTCCATGGCCGTGTCTCACTTAAGGTATTGATGTTTAAACAACCCAAAAATACACCTGGGACATTCTCCCAGAACCGATACCTTTCGTCAAGTGGGTGCTGCGGGAAAATCAGGGCAATGGCTCGAAGCAGATTGTGAACAATCGTGGTTCACGAATTGGAGGCATGGTCGGAAATTCCCCTCCTTTGGAGGGGTGCCCGAAGGGCGGGGTGGTTTTTTGAGCGCGTTGCGTCGATGTCTGAGCTGAAAACGTTCTAAGCCCGCAAACACGAGCGGATTAAAACGCATCGCGTCTCTCCGTTTACCCAGGGCACTGTCCTTTGGGACAGCGCCCTTAACTTTTTACTTCTTCCCAGGCTCATCCCTGTGCAGGTTCACCTTGTGGAACCACTGTTTGTGGACATCGCTTGTCTTGGATCCCTTAGGCGCTGCACAATGGTAGGTTGCATACAGTTCAGCAAATTCTTCGCCCGGATCGCGGAACTGATACATGCTGATCTTTTGTTCGTAAGCCTTGTTGGCGTAGGAATACCAGACACCATTTTCGTATCCCTGGTGCATTTGCCGGTTCATGTCCGGGCGCAATCCGCCGTAGCAGGGCAGTGGCTTCGAAATAGCCCTGGAGCGAATGATGTGTTGATAAACAGTGCTTCCCTTAAGCACAGTCGTCAGATCTTCTGCACTGCGACATCCATCTTTGGGTTTGCTTGTGACAGCATCCCAGGCCGCCTGGAAAATGTTCCGTTTTTGCGGGTCGCTGCCATCCTTGTCTTTATTGAGTTCATCATATGCTTTTGAAACTTCGTCGCTAATGTCGTCGATTTTGACAACATCATTGTCGATAAGGCGCTGTGCCCCTTTCGTTGCAACGGTTTTTTCTTCATTGCTAAGTGCTGCGGCATAAGGTGTCGCAGCATAAGATTCGATCTTCTTGACGAGCTTTGCAGAGTCCTTGCCTTCGTCTTTCCAGTCAGAAATTTTGCGAAAGTCCGATCGGGCAGAGTATTTCTGACCCGTATCGACAATGTGCGCAAGTTCGTGAACAATGGTGGTATCAAGCGTGGGGAGGTCGTATTTATAGTCGGT
>WQTY01000241.1 GCA_009786045.1 Pseudomonadota bacterium
CGCGCCCGCAACGGACATGGGGCAGACACGTGTCGCCCCCCACAACGAAAACCATTCATTGGCACGATCTTTGAATTAGTCTTTCATGACGGCTCAATGGGCCATCACTCAAGGTTCAATCAGAGCTGGCTGACAGGCACGAACAGCCCTCATCCGCCGGTTCCATTACAAAAATAGGAAAACGCCATGAAAAAAGCACTGCCCCTAATCTTTGCATTCGGAATACTTCTGGTGCCAACGCTCTCCCAGGCTCAGCCTCGCCACTCTGGTCACGACATACCGAGACATTGCGTCGATCAGAAAGGGAAAGTGATTTGTGAGAGATCCGGCTGCGAGCGTTTCTGTTCTCCTCCCAGCAAAGCGCGTCCCGACAGGGGCCGTCCCGGCAAAGGCAACGTCGGCAAGGGACATCATGGTCCACCCAAAATGCCTCCTCCTCCTCCTTCTCGTGCCGAGCTTCGGCGTGCAGAAATTCAAAACGAAATGCAGTCGCTGATAAACGACAACAATCGCCTGCAGGTCAGGCTTGATCAGGCCCAGCGAGAGGCCCAGCGAGACTATGGCATGTGCCTGCGAAGCCACTTCCCGCATCGTTGCCGTCTCGACAGCACGAAAACATCGCAGCTGTCTCGGGATATTGATCGAAACAACAGAAGAATTGATGCGCTTCGACGGGAGCTGCAAAGTATCCGTTAGCACCAGCCATCACCAGCCGTTTGGGGCAATGCCCCAAACGGCATTTTTTGTGGGGGAACCTGATCCACCACCACCGCCCCTGCCTCCCTCTCCGACAGCAGGGATTCGCGCATTGCCTGTGGCAAAGTGTATCGTTAAAGTCATCCGCTCGTGTTCGCAGCTTTGAGACAGAGGGCATGCCGTGAATCAGGCTGAAAACGCTCTAAAATCTACGAGCGCTTTTGCTTTGGGCGAACTCTGGCAAGATACTGCCGAAGACCCGGCTCATCGATCGTATCAGGAATGCCGGTTTCGTCAAAATGCACCTTTTCTTCCTTTTGTACTGACGCCAAAACAGACGTCATTGCCCCCCAGATGATCTCAAACGCCATGACACGCGGAAGGGGGCGCACCGCACTCATTCCACGAAGGCGCGCCATCACTTCGGCCTCATGCTGTGACAACCAGGTGTCGGCATACGAGGTCTGGCAGCGGATTCGCCAAATGCCATCGGCAGTGGACAAAACCTGCGTGCCGCCAAAAGTTTCCTCATCGACAGACATCATCCACGCCACTCGCAGCCAAACCGAATCGGGCATCGCTGCTGTGGGCAGGCTGGACAACATCCATGCAGAGGCTTTGTGCTGAGCTCGAACCATATTGACAATTCAGGAAATATGTATAAACCCCCGTCACCGAAACGGGCGCTCAAGCCCCCCGGACTCTAGGGATTTTTTCGAATGATACAACGCACACTCAGCATCATCAAGCCTGACGCAGTTCATGCAGGTTACATTGGCCAGATTATTGCCGATATTGCCAAAGAATTGAAGCCCATTGCGATTAAAAAACTGCACCTGACCCGCGAGCAGGCGAGTGCTTTCTATGCCGTCCACGCCGAGCGCCCCTTCTATGGCGAGCTTGTCGAATTTATGATCTCCGGCCCCGTCGTGGTCATGTGTCTGGAAGGTGAGGAGGCCATCGTTCGCTATCGCACGCTGATGGGCGCGACGAACCCCGAAAAGGCCGAGGAAGGCACCCTGCGCAAGAAGTATGCTTCCTCAGTGCAGTGCAATGCTGTCCATGGCAGCGATGCCCCCGAGACGGCAGCTGCCGAGATTCCTTTTTTCTTCTCAGGGCTTGAATTGCTCTAACGCATCGTCTTTACATGGGGGATACTGTGAGTGCGCCAGGCAGGCGTGCTTCGGTACATGGCTTGCCGTCAGGGAAGCCAGCCTCTGCGTTACCCACGATTCCTCCCCATGCCCCGGGGTGAATTCCAGCTTTGTTCATGAACCATTCAGCGCCCCTCTCCATACGCACATGCCTGCTGCACG
Source organism: Pseudomonadota bacterium (assembly GCA_009786045.1). Taxonomy (GTDB): domain Bacteria; phylum Myxococcota_A; class Bradymonadia; order UBA4248; family UBA4248; genus WQTY01. Next base: position 2,013 of record WQTY01000241.1, read on the forward strand.
AACTTGAAGCCATCCTCGTCTCGGAGATGGGCGAGAAGGCGTTTCGTGCCGGACAAATCATGCGCTGGGTTTTCGCTGAACAAGTCGAGTGCTGGGATCAAATGACAAACATTTCCAAGGCTTTGCGCACAAGGCTTGCGACACGGTTTGCCCTTCCGTCCCTGCCTTCACCCACGCAGCACATTGCCAGCGACGGCACCAACAAGATCGCCTTTGCACTGGCCGATGGTGCTATCGTCGAGTCTGTCCTTATTCCTACGCCTGAACGCCTTACCCTGTGCGTCTCGTCCCAGGTGGGGTGTCGCTACAACTGTGCTTTCTGCCGCACCGCTACCCTGGGCTTTAAACGCCACCTTTCTGCTGACGAAATCCTCGCTCAGGTTCTCGTGGCAGGCAGAATTGCCGCAGCCACACACCGGCGTATTACCAATCTCGTCTTCATGGGAATGGGCGAACCGTTCGACAACTACGACAACCTCGTACGAGCCTTGCGCATTCTGCTTGCGCCGGAAGCCTTCGATTTTTCAAAACGCAAAATCACCCTCTCCACCGTCGGCCATGTTCCTGGCCTTCTGGCGTTGGCCAGGGAGAGTTTGGGTGTCAATCTCGCCATCAGCCTTCATGCGGCAAGCGACGAGCTGCGTTCACAAATCATGCCTGCCAACCGCCTCTGGCCCCTGGATGAACTTTTTAACACGCTGCGGCGCTTTCCGCTGCAGCCGCGGCAGCGTTTTACTTTCGAGTATCTCATTCTCAAAGATGTCAACCATGGCCCGCACGACGCCAATCTCCTTGTCAAACGCCTCCACGCTATCCCCTCAAAAGTTAACCTTATTGGCTTTAACGCTTTCGAAGGATGTCGCTTCGAGTCGCCCTCGCATGACGATATCCTCGAATTTCAGGAAAGACTCCTTGCCAAGGGGCTGGCGACCTCTGTTCGCATGTCCAGGGGGGGCGATGAACTGGCGGCATGTGGCCTGCTTGGCCAAAAAGAGCCCCGACCCAATGCCTGAACCCATGTGCATTTCCAAACGCCTGTTGCTGCCTTCTCTTATTCTCTTTGATAAAGCTCAAAAATTGACCTGCTCTGGCTTACGACGTGACAACAGCGTTCTTTTGATGTAATAATTCACAGGCTGTGCGGATGATTTTACCGCATCTGCGTGGTTTACCTTCTATGAACCCATGCCTGCCGGGTTGGCCTGGGTTGTCATAAATTGGATGCCAGCCAATGTGTGTTGGCCTGAGGTTGAGATTATTCGGAGGAAATAGATGACCGACTATAGAAACAGCAACAACGCCAACGAATCTGAGGGGCTGATTGGCCAGCGAAACGAAAACTCAGTTCTGTTTTCGTTGGATAGCCTGGCCTCCTTTGATGACAAGGGAGCAAGCGACGGTGCCAAAGGCGATCTCGCTTTTGGCGGTTCCGGCGACGCATCTGGACTCATCGATCTCAATACTTTATCGCGAATGGGTGCCGGGAAGCAATCGAACGAAGAATTTGGTGCCGGTATGCCCGTCTTCAACAATGTTGCCAGTCACTCCGAGAAACGAAGAAAAATCGTCATCACACTCGTGGTGGTATTCTTAGTCGCAGCGCTTGGCGCTGGTGGATACTACTTCTACGATCAGCAGCAGCAAAAAGCTGCGGCCACCCTAGCCGAGCAGCAACGCCAGAAAGATGAAATGAAAGCAGCGCTTGAGGCACAAGCCGCAGAAATCGCAGCAGCAAAAGCTCGTGAAGATGAGCTCAAACAAGCTGCAGAACGGCGCGCAGCGGATCAGGAAGCCGTCAGACTGGCCCTCGCAGAAGCCGAAGCCAAACAACAGCAAAACGTTGCCAACGCCCCCACCGAAACGACCCAACCCATAAGGCGCCCAGGCGGAACAACACCGCGCCCACCAGCAGGCAACAACCCCGGCACAACCCCGGATACACCAGTAGCCACCCCCAAAGGCGCGGGCCCTACTCCAGAAGCCGTGAGATCATCTTTGGCGGATGCCAAAAAGAAAGCTGAAAAATGTGCCAAAGATGGCAACCTCGTCGTTTCCATGACACTCAGCGGAAACGGGAAAGCCTCCAGCATATCGGTGCTCTCGGGCTCTTTCAAAGGAACCCCGACCGAAAAGTGCATCGTTACCGTCATCGAAAGGCATCCTTTCCCGACGTTCACCGGTTCCCCTGTCACGGGTGTCAGATACGACTTTAAACTCTAAAGTTTCCCAGGTGCCCAGCCACCAACACCTCGAAAGCTTCCCATGCCCATTCACGTCCGCTGCCAACAAAACGTTGCCCCTGTTGTGCTGCTACCCGGCGATCCCAATCGCGCACAGTGGATAGCGCAAAACTGCCTCACCAATGCCATCCGCACCACGGATTATCGGCAAATGTTTGGCTTTACGGGCACTTATGAAGGGATGCCGGTCAGCGTACAAACCACTGGCATGGGCGGCCCTTCGGCCGCCATCGTCGTTGAAGAACTCAAAATGTTGGGCGCACAGGTTCTCATT
>WQTY01000242.1 GCA_009786045.1 Pseudomonadota bacterium
AAAAAACTCAACGCTTCATGGCGACCCAGATGGCGTTGAGGGCGGCGGGGGTCATGCTGGGGATGCGGCTGGCTTCGGAGAAGTTTCGTGGTTGTGTGGCTTTGAGTTTGGCGAGTGCTTCGGTGGTGAGGCCGTGGACGGCGTCGTAGTTGAAGTTGGGGGGGATGAGGCGGTTTTCGAGGGTGACGAAGGCTTCGATGCGGCTTGTTTCGCGGCGGATGTAGCCATCGAATTTGGCCTGGATTTCAACGCTTCGGCGCACGGCTGGTGGGAAGGCTGCGAGGGTGGGGTTGGCGCGTGCGAGGAGATCGAGGGTGACTTCGGGCATTTTGATGAGTTGGGCGAGGGTGCCGTGGGTGGGGACGAGGTGTTGTTCGTCTTCTGTGAGTTGGGTGCGGTCAAGTGACGCAGCTTTGTTGTCTTGCAGCCACTGGGTGAGGGTTTCGATGTGTTCTTTTTTTCGCCGGAAGGTTTCGTAGTCGGTGTCGGTGAGGAGTTTTCGCTGGTGTCCGTAGTCTGAGAGGCGCAGATCGGCGTTGTCTTCGCGAAGCGAGAGGCGGAATTCGGCGCGGCTTGTGAACATGCGGTAGGGTTCGTCGACGCCTCGCATGATGAGGTCGTCGATCATGACGCCGATGTAGGCTTCGTCGCGGCGCAGGATGAAGGGATCTTTTTGCTGGAGGAAGGCGGCGGCGTTGAGTCCGGCCATGAGCCCCTGGGCGGCGGCTTCTTCGTAGCCGCTGGTGCCGTTGATTTGGCCTGCGACGAAGAGGGAGGGCAGTGTGCGCAGGGCCATATTGAAGGACATTTGGCCGCTGGCCAGGGCGTCGTATTCGACGGCGTAGGCCGGGCGCGTGACGTGGGCGCGTTCGAAACCGGGGATGCTGTGCAGGAAGGCCAGCTGTATGTCGAAGGGCAGCGACGAGGAGATGCCTGCTGGGTAGACTTCGTCGGTGTCGAGTCCCATGGGTTCGATGAATATCTGGTGGTGTGCCTTGTCAGCGAAGCGATAGATTTTGTCTTCGATGCTTGGGCAGTAGCGCGCGCCGATGCCCTGGATCTGGCCGTTGAAAAGGGGAGAGCGCTCGCGCGCCTCGTGGATAATGGCGTGGGTTTGAGGCGTCGTGCTGGCAATGTGGCAGGGGCGCTGTGGGAGCATGGGGCCCATTTCGTAGAAGCTGAGCCGGGTGATGTCGTCGTCGCCGGGTTGCTCGGTGAACTGCATATAGTCGAGGGAGTGTGCCGAAAGGCGCGCGGGTGTGCCGGTTTTGAGCCGCATGAAACGCACGCCCGAGCGGGCGAGGTGATCGCTGAGCCGTTCGGAGACACCGTCGGCCGAGCGGCCTGCTTCGAAACGGTATTCGCCGATATGGCAGATGCCGCGCATGAACGTGCCCGTACAGAGAACCACGGTGCGTGCGTGGTAGACGATGTTGCCAGACACCAGGACGCCCGTGACGGCACCATTTTCGATGAGGATGTCTTCGACTTTGGCTTCGGCAAGGGCAATGTTTGGGTGACTCGAAAGCCGGCGCAGCATTTCGCGGCAGTACAGGGCGACGTCGCATTGCACGCGCGAGGAGCGCACGGCCGGACCCTTGCTTGCATTGAGCGTACGATATTGGATGGCGCTGGCATCGGCGATGCGCGCCATGAGCCCTCCCAAGGCATCGATTTCTTTGGTCAGGTGGCCCTTGGCGATGCCTCCGATGGAGGGGTTACAGCTCATTTGGGCGATGCGGTCGAGACTCAGGGCGATGAGCAGGACGCGGCAGCCGGATTGAGCCAGTGCCCAGGCTGCTTCGCAGCCCGCATGTCCACCGCCCACGACGATGGCATCGTAGGAGAGGGGATAGTGAATGGTCGTTGACATGGTTGAGGGAAATTTGCGGTTAGGGTGAGGACGAAAGATCGGCGGCCTGAAGAACACGCTGCGAGAGATCGCGGCGAAATGCCTGCATTTCTGGCGATTGGCAAGTTTCTGTCGCCACGTCGAGTGCGAGGCTGGCCGTGTAGATGCGTCGTGCCTCTTTAGAAGAAGATGCGCCGTGATTGGCGGCGGCGTTTTGAAACGACGACGCATGCCGATCGAGATAGTCGCGCAGAGAGCGGCCAAGGGCGTCGCAATCGTTGCGCTGGGCCTGCGCAATGGCGGTCATATTTTCGAAATGCTCCACCAGCACATCGGTCGACGACTGGCACCCCATCAAACCCAAACACAGTCCAAGCAGCAGGCNGATTTTTTTTGTGGGGGAACTTGTTCCCCCACACCCCCTGCAATGCTGCGCATTGCTTGTGGGTGAAGTGGCAGAGAGCTTCGTTTGAGGCCACATACCTCGCATTGCGAGCGGCGAAAAAACAATTCCGGAGAGCCTTCCCTGAAAGGGGAGGCGGCGGCGAAGCCGACGGAGGGGTTCGCGCATTGCTTGTAGGAGAAGTGGCAGAGATCGGCGACATCGGCTCATCATGCGTTTTCCTCGAAAAAACCTTCCTGATCGGCGTCGTAATGCGGCGCAATGTCGATGGGGATATCGTGAAGCTGGGTCAGGCGCGACAGCAGAGCGGCATCCAGGACGGCGTAGCGTGCCAAAAAGTCTGCTGCTTTGGCTGCATCGCCTTCGTATTCGAGGTTCATGACGATGGCGACGAGGTCGGCGATGGCACCAGGCAAGATGCTGTAGTCGTAATTGAAAAGCCCCTCGGCATCACAGACAATGCCGCCGCGTTCGAGCAGGAAATTGAGCTGGATGGCGTTAGCTCGGGCATGTGCTTGATTCAGGCCAAATCGCATGGAACGGAAAAAACCTGCAATCATCGTCGCATATGTCTGGCGAAGCTCTGCTTCGCTCAACTCTCCTTGCTCGAATTGCCAGTGCGCAAGGAAGTTTGCCGTCGCATCGGCTTTGCATTCCTCAATTGGGGCATACGACTCGGCCAGGTGGTGCTGGATGGAGTAGGTCGAAGATTGGACGGCTTTGGGCCCCAAGCTGTGTGCCGTTTCATGCAGAATGGTATGCCGGAAGAAGGCCGAAAAACTGACATCTGAGAGGATACCCGGGGCAACAAAACGTTCGGCGATGGGCTTGAGAATAGCGCCGAATTTGGCCTCCTGGACGTTTCGCATCATGACTTTTTTCGTGCCATAGCGTCGAATCACCTCGGGGTCATTCGGCAGAACAAAGGCCAGTGTTTGGACGCCATAGCGTGCTTCGCCAGCGGTTGTTAGCAAATTCATGACCAAAAAGGGCGAGGGATCGTGTTCGGTTTGGGTCGCCTTGAGGGCGTCGTCGATGGGGAGGGCTTGCTGCATTTGCGGCAACAGACCAGAAAGCGTTTTAAGACGGGCCGTTTCCCCGGCATCGCGATAACCGATAAAGGCTTCGAAAGCTGCCTTGTAGCCAAAGAGCTTGTCCTCGTAGGTTTCATAAGGTCCAAAGACGAATTCGATATTTGTGCCTTCGAGGGCGATCCAGGCGGCATCGCTTTCGGCGTAATCGTTCGTGCCAAGGGCTTTGGCTCGGGCATTGAGGTAGTGTTTGAGAGAGGCGCTGGTGGTGTGCTCTGCAGCCGTTTGCAGAAGCTCCGCCGCCTGTTCGAGCTCGTGCGCATAGGCCTTGCTATAGGGGATGGCCCGAAGTTCATTGTCCTGACGGCGGATGATCGTGCAACAGCTCAGGAAATCCGCTTCGTCCTGAGGGTGCGCCGCGATCCATGCCCGAAACTCTTCCTGCGTGATGTCGGAAGGATAAAACCCCGCACCAGGCGGTTTTTCGATACTGCCGTAAAAAGGCTTCTCGGCGTCGAGGCGATCCCAGGGGCCACCCATGATGCGGTAACTGTCGATGAGCTTGCGCTGCCCCGTATCCTCGATTTCCTGCTTAAACTGCGGATTAAGAGGCGACACCTGACGAAGGTAAACATCATCCAGGCGCTTGGCGGCCTGCACCAGATAGGACAACACCACGCGATCTTCAGGGCTAATACTCGAAATATCAGCGCTCAGGTGTATGGGCGCAAACTTATCACACGCATGCATCATTCTTTCTTTTCTCCTGTTTTTTATGTGGGGGAAAGCTGTCCCCCTCTTTGAGGGGGATGTCGGCATCTTCCTCAGAATGAGGAAGTGTTTGCCGACAGGGGGAGACCCCCACACCCCCTGCAATGCTGCGCATTGCCTGTGGATGGGAAGCGGAATATATCATTTTGGCCAAAATTGTCGTCTTTTGTGCCGATTTTCCACTTGCGAAGGCGAGGGAGTCTTAGAGGGCACAAACCACAATACTATAAAACCGGGTGGGCCTTAGCGCCACAGAAAACAGCCCAATAAAACCGAGTTATTGCCAACTTTTTCAGCTTAGAACGTTTTCAGTTTAGGTGATTTAACGCGACGCAGCCAACACAAGCAGACTGTGTTTCTTTTGGTGCCATGCGAGGTATGTAGCCACAAACGATACACTTCGCACTCACCCACAGGCGATACGTGCACCCCTCCGTCGGCTTCGCCACCACCTCCCCTGAAAGGGG
>WQTY01000243.1 GCA_009786045.1 Pseudomonadota bacterium
CATTGACCGAACTCGTCCACCCGCCATTGAGAATCGAACCGATATTGCGCTGCGTCGACCCAAATCTGGCTGTCGTGACATCGACATTTTCCAGGGTATAGGTCAAATCCAGCGTCAGGTCCCGCATAAGCGGATAGCCAAATCCAAGATTTCCACCCCAGGAACTGCGCGTAAAGTCCGTATACACGTATTCGTATCTGAACGCTGAAATGCGGAATCGCCAGTTTGAGTCCAGAAAGTATGGATCAAAAAACTGAATGCTGAAAAGCTGGCGCAGCTTGGAGATCGTCCCCTGGGCAGCCAGAAAATGACCCCGGCCAAAAAGGTTGTCATACGAAATCTGAAGCGTCCCGATAAACGATTCTGAAGAGCTGAAACCTGCACCAATCTGGAATTGGCCCGTCGATCGCTCCGTCACATCGACCAGGATATCGATCCTATTCGGTTCGCCGGACGCCTGTGTCGTCACACTCACCTTCTCGAAATACCCCGTGCGCATGACCATCGCCTCACTCAGACGCACCAGATTCTGATGAAAGACCTGCCCCTCCAAAACCAAAATCTCACGCCGAATCACCTTGTCTTCGGTCTTCTTGTTGCCCGATATCAGGATTCGGCCGATGTGAACCAACTCCCCCTGCACGATGTGAAATGAAACCGCCAGGCTGTTGTCTGAATCGCCGGGACGGCGCCGCGGCTCCACCTGTGCATAGGCATAGCCCCGATCAGCATAGAAATCCTGAATCCGGCGAACGTCTTCAAAGAGCTGCGACAGCCTGAACCCCTGACCAGGCTCAATCGTGATCAGCGACATCATCGTCTCGTGCGATTCCAAAAGATCGCCTGTCAGGTCAACGTTGTCGATTGTCGTGAACTCCCCCTCTTCGACTTTGATCGTGATGTACATTGAGCGACGATCTTCCGAGAGCTGAATCTGTGTATCGACGACATGCGCATCGGGATACCCGTTCTCAGAATACCATGCCGAAATGCGCTGAAGATCTCGCTTGAACTCTTCGTCCTTAAACTGACCCGCACCCGAAAGCATCCCAAGCAAAGACCCCTCGCGCGTAAAAATCCGCGCCTTGATGTCATCATCTGTCAGCGCCTCATTGCCGAGGATCGTTATCCGCCTCACCTTGACCTTATCATACTCGCGTATATGGAAGATGATGTCTGCGTCCCCATCCTCACGCATCCTGATCTCGCTTCGAACCTCGGCCAGAAAATAACCCTCACGATCATAGTGCGCCTTAATCCGCTCAAGACTGGTATTGATCCTGTCGATATCCAGAGGAGTCGCCACGCGGAGATTCACCGACTCCTGCAAATCCTTGGTCTTGAGCGCACTGTTCCCGACAAAGGAAAAACCGGCAACCGATGGCTTCTCAATCAGCCTGTAGGTCAATATGTGGCGGCCATCAATAACTTCCAGGTCTACCTGTATGTCATCGTACAGACGCATCCGAAACAGGCGCTTGACATCTTCCGATACAGTCGCCAAATCAAGACGCTGACCACGCGCCTGCCTGATATAATAAAGCAGATCCTCATCCGCGTTGCGCTTATTCCCGGCAAGACGGATGTCATCAATGATGACCCCCTCAGCCTCAGGAAATAACACCGTCTCAGCCCATGCCAAAGAGACCATCAAAAACAAGGCCATGACGCCTGACAAAAGACGGCTACCAATGCGTCCTATCACGGCCCCTCTCCTTCGCCAGCCACCCTCACCGCATTCGACACTGCCTCACATCCTGACAAACTTCCCCCCTCCAGGTCCTCCTCGTCAAATGGCAATCCGCTGTCATGCGCCTCAAAAAGCAGCCCGTCTTCCATATTCAGCCGGCGAGGCATTCGCCGTGCCAATACCTCATCGTGCGTCACAATCACGACCGTCAGATTCAGCGTCTGATTCAATTCCCAAAACAAACGATGAATCCCCGTCCCCGTCTTCTGGTCAAGATTGCCTGTCGGTTCATCCGCCAGCAATATGCTCGGTGACATCATCAATGCCCTGGCCAGCGCCACACGCTGCTGTTCTCCGCCCGACAACTCCCCGGGCTTATGTGAACCTCGATTCTCCAGCCCCACGCGAGACAGCAGCGATTCCGCCCGGCGGCGGGCAAGTGCATGGCTTTCCCGGTGAATCAGCGCAGGCATCATGACATTTTCAACTGCCGTAAACTCACTCAGCAGGTGGTGGAACTGGAACATCAGCCCAATGTGCTCATTGCGAAAACGCGCCAAAGCCGACGGAGAATACGAAAACACATCCTCCTTCCCAAACAGAATTCGCCCGGAAGATGGCTTGTCGAGCGTTGCCAGCAGATGCAAAAAAGTCGACTTGCCCGCACCGCTGCGGCCTCGAATGCTCACCATCGAAGCCGGCGGAAGGACAATGTCTATACCGCGAAGAACCTCAAGTGTACGACCATCATGGAAGAACTCCCTGCGAAGCCCCTCGACAGAGATATCCAACGCTCGAGGCCTGTCATCTATCATCATTCGCCTACAACGCTCCCAAAAACCCACGCCGCAAAAAAAATTCAGCACAGATAAAAACGCGGCGCTATGACTAACCGAAAACCATCGACATGGTCAAGGCCTTGACGCCACCCAAATCAATCGTTGCGCAAACCCTCCACGGGATCCAGACGCACAGCCATAATGCTGGGCAAAACGGTCGCCAGAAGACTTATCCCAAAAGCTGCCAGACATATCAGCCCAACCTCTCCCCAAATCACCGTAACAGGGATCTGCGTGATGTAGTACACACCGCCTGGCAACTTTATCCCTAAACTCGCAATGATCCAACACATTCCAAGCCCGAGAACCGCACCAATCACCGTCCCAAGGCCCCCTATCGCAGCCCCCTGAACCACAAATATCCGCACAATGCTTGACGTGCTCGTCCCCATTGCCTTGAATATCGCAATCTCACGCGCCTTCTCAATGACCATCATGATGAGCAAACACAATATGCTAAACGATGCCACCAGTATGATCGATGTCAGAATCACAAACATCGCCATCTTCTCCAGCATGATGGCGCCAAACAAACTCGCGTTGAGCGTCTTCCAGTCCTCAACCTCGATATTGGGATCATCTGCCAGTGCTGCCCGAATGGCATCCCGAACCATCGTGCTGTCCTCAAGCCGCCTGGTCCGCACATCAATCCCCGTCACCCTGTCGCCAATCCCCAACAACGACTGCGCCTCTCTCAAAGACACATACCCCATCTTCGCATCAAAATCGAACATCCCGCTGTAATACGATCCCACAAGCTTAAAGGGACGGCTCTTCGGAAGACCGCCAGCCGGTCCAACGTCCCCCGTCGGACTCATCACATGAACCTCGGCACCCAAAAACAACCCCATATTCACCTTCAGCTCCCGCCCCAGCAATATTCCCCCTACGCGGCGAACCCCCACATCATCCTCACTCAGCCCGGGCAAAGCCTTCATGATACGCCGCTGCGAGGACTGAGCCACCAGATCCGCATTCGGATACCTGTCAAACTCACCCACAAGCCCCGGCACCCGCCCTGCCGCTCTCCCCTCTTCCACCCAGCTGTCCTCCCCTATCGCCTCCAAAAGCCATTGCTCCTCTTCTGTCACGACCGCCTCACCAGGTACCGCCTTCCTCTCAGCCATGGCCTGTGGCTCAGCCGCTTCTTCCTGTACCGGCATCTCTGCCGCCGCGGCTTCATCCAGGCCAGAGAGCGCGCCATCCGCAAGCCACCCCCCATGCTTACTCCCCGCAAATGCCAGCGCCGCCTTCGCGCCGGCGCGCTCCAGCGACGCCACTCGCTCTGGCGTCAACGCCGGATCCCCCTCATCACTATGAATCGTCAACGCACCACGCCTCAACACCGTCCCCGCCGTCGAAATGCTCGGCAGCACATCCGCATTCTCCAAATACGACAGCTCCCCCTCCTCCATATACTCACCAATCCGGGTCGTCGTCGTTATCTCCCGATAGTCCACACCACGCAACACGGCCGTCTGCAAATTCGTCGGTGAATTCAGCATCACCTCCGCCTCGACATACGCACTCATTCCCTCGATACGAGGCAAATCGCGGATCCGCGCCATGATCGCACCGTAATCCTCCAAATACCCCTCCTTGGCACGAATCACGACATGCGCCTTCGATCCGATGATCTTCTCGCGAAAATCCGCCTCAAATCCCCCCATCACGCTCAGCACGACGATGAGCGCCATCACGCCCACCGCCACGCCCCCCACACTGATGAGCGTTATCACGCTAAGCATGTTGCGATCCCGCTTCGCCATCAGATAACGCAAACCAACAAAATCCTCAAATCGCATACCACCTGAGTCCTATCGAAAGCCAAGACAACGGCGCACCGCTCTTACTACACTTCGTATCGCTTGGGGGCAAAGATTATTGACTTTGGATGAAAGCTATCGACCGGGCGACCGGGGACGGTCACCCCGACAGTTTTTGTGGGGGCAGCCGCCCCCTGCGCCGCTATTGCCGCATGCGG
>WQTY01000244.1 GCA_009786045.1 Pseudomonadota bacterium
CTGCAAAAGATTTCGCACAATAACCACCCCACAAGCGATGCGACAGCATCGCAGGGGTGGTTCCCCCACAAAGCTACATTCTACTCAATTCTGTTCAAATCCCCGTCATAAAGGCCGACCAGGATGCTGTTGCCATCGTCATCGACCATGAGTCCGCCATACTGCGCCTCCTCATACTTCTCCCCATGTCCTTCCTGAAAAAAGAAGGATTCTGCACCAATATAGATTCGCCAGCTATCGTGCCAGCACTTTATGTGCCGCGCACCGTCAGCCACTGCCGACATATTTTCCTGAAAGTACACTTCATCTGAAAGGACAACACCTCTTTCGTCTGTTTTGATAACGCAGTAACCTCTCTTGCGAGCGTAGGTGTCATTCGATATGAACGGCAAACCATAATTCAAAACCATATAATCGCCTTGCATCAGCGAACGCGGGTCTACAGGCGCCAGGCGAATCAAGGTGAGCTGACCATTTTTTAGTGTGTCTTCTTTTCGTATGACCGCATAGTTGAACAGCCCGATCACCAGACACAAATTAATTAATATTGCAATGGAAACATACTTTTTCATTTAAATGCAAGTTTATGGCGGGTGAGATAAAAGAAAACCAAAAACATAACGCCGGATACCATCATCAATATTGATTTTAGCAACAGCGTTAAGTTGAGATCGTAATAAAATTGCCCTGTAAAATAGAGAAAAGAGACGATGCCTATGACAAATCCCGTTTTATAGGCGTACCTGAAAGAGAGCAAAAGGAGCATCAGAGAAACTGGCAACGGTGGAAAGATTGCAGTCGGCACAAGCAACATCGGAATGAAGAGATAGGTCATGAGCCGGTGACTGTTTCTTTCTACCTTTAGTACAGAATGCACGCCCGGAACCAGACACAGAATGACAGCAATGCTTACCACAGACGGCAACAAGCTCCATGCAGACCATTCTAATCCTACCCACGACCACTCTTTTTGTTGAATTATCGTCAGGATAAAGGCTGCCATAAGCGAAACGATCATCGCAACTCGCACGGGAACATACAGCCGGCACACTTTCTCGCCCAAGGTGATTATCTTTGCCTCTTTGAAGAACAAAAAACAAATCGCCAGCGTCTGCAAAGCGATGTAAATGTATTGACCCTCTAAAGAACGGGCTTCCGCAAGCAGGAAAATAATGCTGCCGTTGATGGTTAATACAGAGAGAAAGGATAGAAGAAAACTTCGCACTGCCGCCAAAGTGATAAGAGAAATAACTATCAGGATAAAACAGGTCGTCGTACTTGAAGCATCTATGGCAAAACTCAAAAGTGCAAGACCTGCCAGATAGATGGGGGCACACAATGCATGAATATGGGGCTTATGGCTATGCAATGCACTAAAGAGGATAGTCGCCATAAGGAAGATGGTGCCCAGGAAACCCATGGCAAACTTTGAGTCAAAAAGACCGGTCACTCCCAGAAAAAGTAAAAAGAATGATGCGCTGATAAGACCTCCGAACAGCGACAACACATGCATCGGCAAGGATGTCGCACGGGCCTGGCTTCTTTCAGCAACGATGGCCTCCTCATCAAAACTAAAGTCTGCCTGTAATCCACTCAGGACTTCTGTGATGCTGTTCTCGTTTTTCATTCTTCAGAGCCGTTTTCAGGTGTATCGGTGACAGGGACTTCGATGGTTTGTGCCTGAGGAATTTCTGCATTCCACTGCTTATTGACATCATAAAAAAACCTGTTCAACAGTGGTATGCCGATCATGTTCACAAGGCTGATGAACAGAATCACCGCTTCGTTGACGGAAACTTTGAGCAGAGATGCAGATACAAAGCTCATCACGGTAAACGCGGCCATGGCAAAAAAGAAAATACTCCGAATCTTATTGCCATACCAAATACTCACGCCACATAGAATGACGGTTAGCAGAAGAAGTATGACAAACTCAGTACCTGCATCGTCTTTTGTATACATAGTAAATATGAGACCTGCTATGGCATGGTAGCTGGTACTTAATGCCAGCAGATTGCGAAACCAATTTGGAAAGTCAATCAGAGATTTTCTGGAAGATATGAAAACAAATAAGATGAGTGCCGCGGCATTCAAAACCAATAAACAGATGAAGGCTATTGGCCAGGCATCTCTCGCTATTTGGGCAAAATACAAATAAATGGTGGTATTCGCCAAGCCAACCAACAGAAGCCATAATGGCGCAAAATTGGCAACCGCTGCCCAAATGACAATGGAAAACGTCCAGGCGAGAAAGAAATCGTAAGCATTGGCCCCTGTCTGGTATATCTGACCATGAACGGCAAACAGAGCCCCCACCAGAATCGCTGCGCCAGTTAAAATACTTTTCTTAACAAGAATGTGTGATCTAATGCGCAATGCAACGATGGTTGCGGCAATAATCAGTACCTGCAAAATGCCCATTTTGGCAAATTTGTGAAGGCTGTCCCAATTATAGGCGAAAAAGAAAATAATGCCTGTTGCTGTAAAACCGATGCCAAGAACAATGAAAAAGATATGAAGAAACTTTTTCCACGAACTGGCATCGTTGTATACGTGCCCGTTGAGAAAGTTATTTGCGGTCTTTTCATTGAGGTTGCTGTGGCGGCTTACGATGTAGATGTCATTTCGATCCATGCCAGTTGCTCTGCTCTCGTTTATCAAGCCAAAAATACCATTACATAGCATAATGCTAAAGCAAGCTAACCTCCCTGTCTGCATAACCTTGCATCTTCATGGAATACCAACCTCCGGCAGCCTCGTCAACAATTCTCAAATCATGAACAAAAGCAACAGAACCTTACCTCAAACGAACCACTTCACCCACAAGCGATGCGACAGCATCGCAGGTAGCACGGCCAACAAATGATCTCGATATTTGCAATGTCAGGCTGCCGGCCAAGATCAATGCTCATTGCTACTTCACCCACAAGCGATGCGCAGCATCGCAGGGGGTGTGGGGGAACAAGTTCCCCCACTAATACCCCCAAAATACAAAAAACTGATGCTCTCCGCCGGGGCTCGTGCCGTAGGCATAGCCGAGGGTGAGCCGCTGCAGCAAGCGGTACCCGAGCGAGAAGTCCACATGAAATGCCGCTCCGAGCGCAAATTTTGAAAGATTCAGGTCGAAAGTATCTTGCCAGGCATAGGCCCAATCCGTAAATACGCTTGCGCTGAGCCGGGAAATGGCCACGGGAAGCGTTTCATGTGCCCAGACTGGATCAGCAATGCCAAGGCGGTAGGTCGCATTCGCAAAAACATAGTGCCGCCCCCAGAGAATGCCGGCCGGGTACCCGTGCAGCATCACATCTGCCCCTGGGAAAGCCGTCAGGCGTGAGAGCGACATGGCGTTGTCGGAGTCGACGACAAACGGGTTCCTGGATGTGTCCTGACTATACGACGACCCCACTGCCCCGCGAAGGCCAAGCGTGTGCGACGAGGCATAGGGCATCGTCCAGTAGGCGCGCCCTGACAGCGTACCGATGACGGCATAATCCGACGCCCCCAGCCAGGGTGCCTCAAACCGAAGCGATGTCGAGAAGCCATAGCCAGCATTCGCATCAAGCGCCTTTTCTCCCTGGCGAACATTCGACAACCCATAGCGAACCGTCACGGCATTGCGCCAGCCCAATTTTGGCAAGACTGGCGGTCTTGCCCCCGGATCTGTCCCAGACCAGTGCACATTCGTTGCTGCGCCCGTGTGCTCCACGCGAAACCCAAGGTTCAGGCTATGAGACATCAGGCGCTGATTGATAACGCGAATCGCCGCCATCGAACCAAACATCGTTTGATACACAAAGGGCTGCGTTTTGCCATCCCTCAGGTAATACGCCACATCCGTCGACATACCCCCTGCCCAGGCCATATCCCATGTCAGTCGGCTATACACATACTGAAACGACCCCATGATGCTGTCCAGCTGCGTGTCATACTGAAGAGAAACCGAATACTGGTGGTGATCGAGAAAATCCCGTCCATCAAAGCTTAACCCGATTCTCACGCCCTGCCCCATCCAGGCCGCCTGAGGCACCCACCACTGCGGCCACAGCCAGCGCCACGGACGATACCCGGCCGCCTCTCCCAGAGCGACATCCCCCAAATCGGGATATACCTTTGCTTCCCTGTCCTGTGCCCTTTCACCCGACACGTCCCACAAACTTTCCCCTGCGATCACGGCAATTGTCGTGCCGCGGCTCGTATAGCGAGTGACGATTAAATCCCCGTCCAAACGCACGACGGGATCAAAAATGCCATCAAAGGCGTGCGTCAGCCTCGCCTGGCGTCCCGTGGTGAGGTCATGCCGATAAATCTCAAAAAAACCCGTCCGATCCGACGAAAACACGACGCCCCTGCCCGAAGGCTCAAAACGCGGCGTTAGATGGATAGACCCATCCTCAGATAAAAACTGCCACCCTACCCTGCCTGACGATTGTCGGGTTCTATTTTTTGTGGGGGAGCATTGCTCCCCCACACCCCCTGCAATGCCTTTGGCATTGCTTATGGGTAGAGG
>WQTY01000245.1 GCA_009786045.1 Pseudomonadota bacterium
CATCTGCTCGTACAGTCCATAGGCGTAGGCTGATGTAAATGACCCGCCAATACGTAGCGACAAGTATTTTGCATCCGTGGGTGCCTGTAGTAGTCGTTGAACTTCTTCAGGGAGCTTGAAGCTGAGCCGCCCACCAGCCATGACGAAGGTGCCAAGCATTGGGACGGATGCATAAACATCCTTTGTACTGTCTGACGCATCAATGATGGAAACCTGGATCGCCGCCTTCTGCGATTCCCGTAGAGCTGTTTTTAGGTGCTTGTCGTTCCGCGAGCCTCCAAAATTCGCCAACCATTTGAAGTAGCCAAGATCCACGTCCCATATGCCCTTAGTCGGATTTTCAGAGGCGATGAAATGGAGGGCGTTAATGGATCTGCGCGCAACCAGCGTCAAGTCGGATACGGCAATCAGGGCATCGGCCTTCTGAAAACCGAAGTCACTGGGCGATTCCGATACCTTGACATCGTTGATGGCAAAATCGGAGAACATCGCCAAGGCGAGCTGATGTGTTGGTACGTCAGAGGACATGGCAGCGCTACCGGCTCAACATGATGGCGCGAACAATGATACGAAAGGTGAGGACTGTCAACACAAAAAAACTCACCTTACGCGAGCCTGGATGCAGCGGTTTGATCTGTTGGTTTTGGTTTTAAAAAAAGCCTCAGAAAAAAAGCAAAGCATAGCTTTTTTTTATAAAGCAAAGCATAGCAGAGCCTGAAAACAGCCATTGAAACAACAGCATACGCGCCAGTGGTGAGGGTTATTGTGCTGTAGGTGTTAGTTGTTGTGCTGTAGGTGAGCGTTTATGTGTCGCTGATTGGTGAGACTCCTTGTGCCGTAGGTGAGAGCCGTTGTGCTGATGGTGAGGGTTATTGTGCGGAATGGTGAGGTTTTTTGTGTCATGGGTACCTGCCCAGAAACCTAAGAGGAACAAGGCCTTCCCCGATGGTGAGTCTTATTGTGCTGTAGGTGAGAACAATTGTGTGCTCTGGCGGTCTGCAATCCTCAATCACACTACAGCAGGGTCAAAACGGCGGGGAAAGGGTACAAAATGCCTCACCGTTGCTGGATGTGCTGGGGCATCGGTGAGATTGGATTTCCAAGGTGAGCGTTTTTGTGCGTAGGCCCTCTTCTGTGAGGTGAGCTTTTTTGTGATTACAGGATTGAATTGTGTCCTCGAAGCTTCGAATGGTCGGCTTCCTTGCCAGAAATCCAGCACAAATACCCTCACTTCTGCCTTTGTCCGCAAGCTGATAGGTGAGGGTTATTGTGCAGAAGGCAGCCTTGCCTGCACAGAAATAGGTGCTGAAGAAGAAAAGGGAGGGTGCCCTCGTAAGTGCTTACACTCGCTGTAAAGCCGGTATTTTCAGGGCGCGCGAAATCGTTCCCACTCATGAGAGGGGAGAGAAGCCAGACGATCAAGCACAAACTGGCTCACCTTTCGTTTGGTACCAGTCGATCTCGTCCTAAATCGAGCACAAAAGCCCTCACCTTTCGTCACGTCCGTGATAGAGGTGACGCCAGGAGGCGCGTTTAGCGAGTTGGAAGCTTTGGCAGAGGAGCGCTCCGCGGATTCGTTTTGACCTTTTGAAGTCGCCGGAGCGAGATGGCTTTCCTGTTACATGATTAGCGCCCCTGCCCTGAACCAACGGCAAATCGAAGAACTTCTGCCGGCGCTTCTACAGACGTCGCCGGTGCTGTTGGGCTGTTTGAGACTTCGGATTGGTGTTCGTGTGTTTTCTGCTGCAGTTCGCTGCAGGTACAGATACGGCCGTCGATGCACGCGCCTTCGTGAAGTTGAAGAGCGCCGGCAGCGATGTCGCCATGGATCCGTGCGCTTGGCAGGATGATCAGGCGGCCAGAGATGTTGATGTTTCCAAAAACCTCGCCGACGATGATTGCGCGGGGGCCATAGATGTCGCCATCCACGCGAGCTTGGTCATTCACAACGAGCATGCCGTCTGTGATGCCGAACTGGATATTCCCCGTTACACGGCCATCAATCTTGATCCCTTTCTGCAAGCGCAGGGTTCCTTCGAACCATTCGCCTTGGGAGATGATGGACTTGATGTTTTCGGCCTTGATATCAACTGGCTGAGGGGCCGTGGGGCGTTCCATGAGCATTTGGGCTGGGCGTGCCTGGGCCAGTGCAGGTGATGTGACTGGCGCGGAAGGTTGTGCCGAATTGAGAGTCGGCGAATAGGTGATCTGTGCTTGATGGGAAGATTTTCCAAAGGGCCACATAGCTCTCTCTATTTGATGCGGATGACTGAACGATCGGTAATCAGGGTCATCGATCGAGCGTCGATGCGAAGCAGCTGCTCGCCGGACGGAAGACGATCGCCAGACTGGAGGCGCTGAACGCCAGCGCCGTGTCGCCCCTCTAGGGTGATCGAGCCATCGTGGATCGACTGGAGGCCAAAGGCTTCAGCGGAAACCGTGATCAGGCGCTTGATGCCCTCCTCCGATGCTTCCTCGCGTGGCTGAGCAGCCTGTAACACTGCTTTGTTCTGAGTGATAGTTGAGGCTGGGGTGACGGGTTTCTTTACCGGAGCAATTGGCTTTGCTTCGCTTGCCGCTGCTTCGGTGAGAGAGCGTTTCTCCGAGGGTGCCGAAGGTGAGAGCTTTTGTGCTTCCGCGATTTGTGCAGCAACAGGGTTGGTGTAGTCGGCAGCTTTGGCAGGCGACGGATCGGCAGGCGTTGAGGTCACGACGACCGGAGGAGTTTCGATTGATTGCCGAGATGAAACCGATGTGTTCCCAGATTTCTGAACAACAGGCGAAACAAGGTCTTCTGGGACGGCTTCGGGTTCAGGCGAAGCATTGGCGGCAGGAATATCGGCCGGTGGCGCCTCCTCAAATATCGGCAGCGGTTCGCTCAGGCCGAAGGATAGGGCGAGGTTGGCAGGTACTGGTTGTTGCGCCAACTGGTCTGCAAACGGCGGCGGCTTTGTCGCCTGATCTGGCAAAAAAATTGAAACGATGCCGCCAGCGGTCACGACAAGCACTACGGCTACGATGAGAACCTGGGTTATCTTGAATTTCTTGCCGTTGTTCGTCACGGCGTCGGCATCGATGATCTGCTCTTCTGGAATGTCTATGGACGGGACCGGGGAGCCGAGATTGTCATCAATGTATATGCCCCGCTGCATGCTGTCGCCAACGATGAGATCGTTGACGTCAACAGCATCCTCTGGCGTTTTTTTCCGACCAAACATGTGACCTCCTGACAAGAAGGCCCTGAAGATAAAAAATAAGCCCCGAAGAATCTCGGAGCTAAAAAGGGGTTTTCGCGGGATCATTTTGGCAGGCCGCCCTGCCCCGCGTTCAATCCCCCTGTGTCAGGCCGAATCGTTTACACAATTCAGAAACCAGTTCGGCACGTTTCGATGGGTCTGTCAGCTTGACTTCAAGCATGACCTTGCCGGAATCCCACTCCTTGATCGTCCCGATCTGGCTTTCTCCGGACAGAATTTTGTAGTGGCGCGACCCCTCCCTTGACTTGCGCTGCTTCGGGTTTTCTATGGCTTTTCGTGCAGCCTCGATATCACGGCGACTCATTTCCCCGTTGCGGATCCGTATCGCAGCTTCAAGCGTTTGCGCCGGTTTCGCCAGTTGCGAGTAGAGGTAAAGCTCGTAGAGAACTGACAAACCAAAGGCATTTGGCGAAAGTTTGACTTCCTCGAGCGCGTCCTCTGGAAGTTTGAGCAACGCGATCGTCTTGTGAATTGTAGGCACGGAGATGCCGTTTGCTTCCGACAATCTGTACTCATTTTCGTAAAGGCCGTCCTTGATAGCTCTCTCCCAGGAGATTGCGTTATCGAGAGCCGACTGCCCTTCGCGCTCGTTGTTTTCTTTGTAAGACAGTTCGAACAACTCGAGGTTAGACATATCCGGGCGCAGAAGGACATCCAGGGTCGGGATGCCTGCAAGCTTCGCTCCGCGGAATCTGTAATGACCGGACGCAAGTACGTATCGACCGTTTCGTGGGGTGGCAAGGCCGGGCTGTAGCTGACCATCGGCCGTCAGCGTAAGCGCCATTTCTTTGACGCGTTCCTCGCGATAAATGTGACGCGCGTTGTACGGGTTTGGATCTATCAACTCCAGAGGGATCGCATAGATGGTTTCTCCCTCATGTGCACCAGCAGGTAGCGCGCTCAAAGAAGGTTTCCCGGCCTTCTTTGGAGTTTCTACTTCCACCGAGGGGGGGGCTGGATGAGGCGTGCGTGCCAGAGGATGCGCAGCCTGTCCTGCCAGCTTGAAGCGGTCATTCAGCGAGGGGAGTTCGTCCTCGGCTGCGTCTTCTTCCCGTGCGCGACGAGATGTACGGCTGCCGGAAGTCATGCTTTACCCTTTCGTTTTGTTTTGCTGGCCGGAATTTCGAGAGATGCTGCAACCTCATCGGCTAGCGCGTTAAGTTCAGTAAGCGCGGGGGTTTTTCCATGCGGATCGAGCCATAGAACTCCGCAATGCCGAGCCTGGGCTTCGGCAAAAACGGCTCTCTGG
>WQTY01000246.1 GCA_009786045.1 Pseudomonadota bacterium
CCCCGCACAGGGGGTAGCCGCGTATCGGCACGTAGGGGCGCGCAGTGCGCGTCCGGTGCCGATAGCGGCGCAGGGGGCGCGGCCCCCACACAGGCAGAAATGATGATTCGTCCCTACTTCTTTTTGGTGACCCACTTTCTTCGGCCGGCGGGTTTTTTGAACAGAATGCGGATGGGCGTGCCATCGAAGCGGTAGTAGGCTCGCAGTTGGTTGGTGAGGAAGCGTTTGTAGTCTGTGGGGATGATGTCGGGGGCGTTGGACTGAATGACGAAGGTCGGCGGTCTGATGGCGACCTGCTGTGCGAAATAGAAGCGCAGGTTTCGGTTGCCAACGGCGGGGGGCGCATGTTGATCGAGAATGCGCCTGAAGACCCGGTTCAGTTCGCCGGTGGATACGCGCATGCTCGCCTGGAGGTAGAGTTTTTTGGCGATGTCGAGAACTTTGTGCGTTCGCATGCCTGTCAGGGCACTGATGGTAAAGATGGGGACGTGCTGAAGGAAAGTGAGCCGCTCACGCGTGGCTTTAATGTAGGCCTTTGCCGTGTGATCAGTTTTGTTTTCGATGAGATCCCATTTGTTGAGCAGGACGGCGACAGCACAGCCTTTTTCGACGGCGATGGAGGCAATCTTCAGGTCCTGGTCTGTGATGCCCGTGCCGGCCTCTACCAGCAGCAGAACAACGTCGGCGCGCTCGACGGCATCAAGTGCTTTGACGATCGAGAATTTTTCGAGGCGATGGCTGATGGTGCTCTTTCGCCGGATGCCTGCCGTGTCGATGAGGACAAAGTGCTGGCCGTCTTTGCCTTCGAGTTCGGTATCAATGCTGTCGCGCGTCGTGCCGGCGATGTCGGAGGTCAGGAGGCGTTTGTAGCCCAGCAGCCGGTTGATGAGCGTGGATTTGCCCGTGTTGGGTTTGCCGAGCACGGCCACCGAGATGGTTTCCTCAAGGGTGCGGGCTTCCAGGCTGCCCTCATCTTTGGGGGTTGATGGCACCTCATAGAGTTCCACGTCTTCGTCGGTTTCGAAGTCGCGCGCTGCCTGCTCTGCCTGATCGAAATCCGGGATAGTACCTTCGCCGTCGTCATAGAAGAAGGCCTCTTCGTCCTGTGCCTCTTCATCCTCTTCATCTTCGCTCTCGGATTCGTCCAGCTCGGATTCGTCCAAAGCATCGGCATATTCCTGGGAGAACTCACCGAAGTCGTTGTCCAGCTCGAATCGCTGCCTGCGCCTCTCTTCGATGAGATTTTCGGGGAAGTCTCTCGTCGTGAGCGTTGCCAGTTCGTCGAAGTTAAACCCGTGTTCGGCCGAGACGGGCACCATTTCATCCAGCGCCAGTTCGTAGAACTCGTATTCAAGATGGAGGAGCTTGGGTTGGTCGACTTTGTTGACAACGAGAATGATGCGTTTGGAGGATTTTCGCAAAATATCGGCGATTTGCCAGTCTGCCGGCAAAACGCCGCTCCTGGCATCGACGACGAACAGAATGACATCGGCTTCTTCGACAGCCAGCTGTGCCTGGATGCGCATCTGCTCAAGCAGAATGTCTGTCGATTCCGGTTCGAAACCACCCGTATCAATGATGGTAAAACGATGCTCCTCCCACTTGGCGGTGCCGTAATTGCGATCGCGTGTGACACCAGGCGTGTTTTCGACAATGGCCGTTCTGGCGCCCACGAAGCGATTAAAAAGACGCGATTTGCCGACATTGGGCCGGCCAACGAGCGCGACAACCGGCAAACGAGAACGCTGTGATTTCATATTTTTTCCATGACAGGTTTTTTTCGTGGGGGAACGCGTTCCCCCACACCCCCTGCAATGCTGCGCATTGCTTGTGGGTGAAGGATAAGCAGTATTGTTTGTGGCCACATGCCCAACATTGCGAACAGGAGGGGAACAAGCAGTTTATGTTTTTTGCTGTTCGGAGGTTGAGGGCGTGTCATGATTCGAGCTGAGTGTTTATTTATTTTCGGTGTAGCCAAACTGGCGCAGGGCGTTGACGTTTTCGCTCCAGTCCTGCTTGACCTTGACGAAGAGTGAGAGTTGAATCTGGGCGTCCAGAGCCTTCGCGAGCTGCATTCTTGCTTCTGTTCCCAGGCGCTTAATGGCGCTCCCGGCTTTGCCCACGAAGATGGCCTTCTGGCTCTCTCGTTCGACATAAATCGTTGCCGTGATCTCAATGCGGTTTCGCATGCGCATCGACTTGAAGTCTTCGATCTCGACGACCGCTGCATAGGGCAGCTCCTTGCCCATGTGCCGGTAAATGACCTCGCGGATGGTCTCTGAAGCAAGGAAACGCTCTGTCTGGTCGGTGTAGAGAGACTGCGGATAAAGTGGAGCGGATTCCGGCAGAAGCGGCACAATGCAGTCCAGGAGGTTTGTCAGCTCCTGGCGTTTGCGCGCGCTGACGGCAACGATACTTTGAAAGTCAAAGCCCTTCCGGTAGGCATCAATGATCGGCAAGACCAATGCGCGATCCTTCAGCGCATCCATCTTATTGATGGCCAGAATTGCCGGCCGGCCTGATTTGGCGATGGCCTCCATGAGCTGTGCTTCGATATCCTCGATTTCTCCCTGGGGTGTCAGGGCATGTGTCGCATCAACCAGCATCACGATGCAGTCCGCATCGCCCAGCGTCGAGAGCGCCGTCTCGATCATGACCTGATTCAGCGTCCGCTTCAGCCAGAGGTGAAGGCCGGGCGTGTCGATAAAGACAAGCTGCGCATCATCCCGGTTGACAATGCCCCGAATCTTGTTGCGCGTTGTCTGCGCTTTTGAACTTGTAATGCTCACGCGCTCGCCGGTTAAGGCATTAACGAGCGTCGATTTCCCCGCATTGGTGCGCCCAACAAGGGCAATGAATCCACTGCGGAATGTTCGTTCCGATGACATGCTGCTCCCAATGAAAGCGGAAAACGTTCCGCCGACGGCTTATGGATGATGCAAGGCAGGGGGAATGACGATTTGCCCGGGCGACCGGGGACGGGCGCCCCTACTGTTGCCTGCGTTGCCCCCCTCATGACTTTCCCCCGAACCACCCCCCATGCCTCAGGAGGCATTTTTAAAGAAATTCAGCATTGGGGGATGCATTTTCTTTACCACGCCCTCATCGATAATGACCTCCTGGAGGTTATCCATCGAAGGGACTTCGTACATGATATCGAGCATGACATCCTCGAAGATGGAGCGCAAACCGCGCGCACCGCTCTTTCGGCGAATGGCCTCTTTGACGATGGCCAGCTGGGCATCAGGCGTGATGGTCAGCGCGATTCCCTCAAGCTCGAAGAGGCGCTGATATTGCCGAAGCAGACTGTTCTTGGGTTCGCTGACAATCTTAAGCAGCATGTCCTCCGTCAGCTCATCAAGCGTGACGATGACGGGAATGCGCCCCATGAACTCTGGAATGAGGCCAAATTTGACGACATCGACCGTTTCGACGGACTTCAGGAACTTCGAAGCACTTTGTTGGGTTTTGTCTGCGGCTTCGCTCGTAAATCCCATCAGACTCTCGCCCAGGCGCCGCTGGATGAGCTCCGAAAGACCATTAAAGGCACCCGTAAAGATGAAGAGGATGTTCGTCGTGTTGACGTGAATGAGATCCTGCTGGGGACGATTCTTCCCGGCATCTGGAGAAAATGTCACCGTACCCGACTCGATCATCTTAAGAAGTGCCTGCTGGACACCCTCGCCACCGACGTCGCGCCCGGCCGAGTTCCCCCCCCTGGAAGCGATTTTATCGACCTCGTCGATACATACGATGCCCCGCTCGGTGCGCTCAATATTCTTGTCTGCCGCGAGCCAGAGGTTCTTGATAATGTTCTCAACATCCTCGCCCACATAACCGGCCTCTGTCAGCGTGGTCGCATCGGCCACCGCAAAGGGCACGTTGATGAGCTTGGCAATCGTCTGGGCGATGAGCGTTTTGCCACAGCCCGTGGGGCCAATCATGAGGATATTGCCCTTCGTAAGCCTGACATCATCCTCGTCGGAGATTTGGATGTTCTCAATGCGCTTGTAATGATTGTAGATGGCAACGCTCATGGCAATCTTGGCGCGCTCCTGCCCGATAATATGATCGTCGAGGTAGCGCTTGATTCTGGGCGGCGGCATCTCTGCAGCGGTCAACTCAGATTTATCGTCGGCGGCAGGCTTGTCTTTCGAGACGATCTCATAGCACAGCATGATGCACTTGTCGCAGATGCACACACCCTCGTTGGGCGTATCCTTGCGATAAATGAGCTTATGAACATCCCTTTCTTCTTTGCCGCAAAATGAACAGCGAACTTTCTTCTTTGCCATAGCCTGTGCAGGAAATGAGAGAACCGAATTGGAGAGCGATACGTGCGCTTGTCGAGCACAATCGACACACTTTAGAGTAGTTGACCTGTGTTTGTCAAATGCCGAAGGGGGAGTTGACAGGGCAATCGCTTGAAAAAGTAGTTGACATTTGAGGAGCCAGGCTAGGAGAGGATGGGCATGTAGTGGTTCTTTGTGCTTGTCAGGCAGAC
>WQTY01000247.1 GCA_009786045.1 Pseudomonadota bacterium
CCCGCCAGCACCAGCATCGGACCCTTGTCGTGGAGTACGGCTTGCCGCTGCTGTGGGTTGAATTGGCTGGGATCGAATTGATACATATTTTAGTTTTTTCTTACGTGGGGGAACTTGTTCCCCCACACCCCCTGCGATACTTCGTATCGCTTTGGGTAAAGTGGCAAAGTGTTATGATTTGTGGCGATATATCTCGCCTTGCGAACAGAAGAAACGCTGCCTGCTTGTTGTGTTGTCATTTAAGCTGAAGAGATGGCGCCTGCTCCATCGTCCTCCCCACCCACAAGCAATGCGCGAACCCCTCCGTCGGCTTCGCCGCCACCTCCCCTGAAAGGGGAGGCATGCAGGGGGTGCGGGGGAGAGCTGTCCCCCTCTCCGAGGGGGATGTCGGCACCTCCCTCAGAGAGGGAGAGTTTGCCGACAGGGGGAGTTCCCCCCGCAAAAAAACTTAAAGAATGATGTCGACTTGTGTGCCGCGTGCCTGATCATCGCGCATGTCGAGCTGAATGCTTCCGCCGTGATCCTGTACGATTTTGCGAACGATGGCCAGCCCCAGGCCGGTGCCGTCAGATTTCGTGGTGAAGTAGGGGGTAAACAGTTTGCTTCTCTGTTCGGGGGTCAGGCCCGGGCCGTTATCGGTGATGACGAGCCAGAGTTTTGATTCGTCCTGGGCGGTGATTTTTTCCCGCAGCTCAATGTCGATTTCTGGCTCAAAGCCGGCATTGGTGGCAGCTTCGATGCCGTTTCGTATCACATTGATGATGACCCGGCGCATGAGTGACTGATCGATGTGTGCGGTTCTTGAGGCAAGAGTGGTCGGGGAAGGATGCAGGGTGATGCGTTTTGACTGCTCTTCGAACTGTGGGTTGAGCTGAAGGGTTTGCTGCACAAAATCGAAGAAGGGGGTATCTTTCTTTTCGGGGATGGGGAGGCGAGCGAATTCGGTAAAATCTTTAACGAGCTTTTTGAGTGTTTCGGCTTCTTCGTTGACGATTTCGACGGCATCGTTGACGAGTCGCCGGTATTTTTGCGGGTTGCCGGTGTAGTCGTCAAATTTTCTGTCGAGCTGCTGCATGGCAAGGAGCAGGGGCGTGAGCGGATTTTTGATTTCGTGAGCGAGCCTTCTTGCGACCTCCTGCCAGGCCTGCATGCGTTCGACATAAGCGCGTGATTCCTGGGCGTTTTTCAGTTCTCTCACCATGGCGTTGAACTGCATCATGAGGAAGGCGATTTGGTCGTTCCCTTTGACTTGGACCTGAGCATTGAGATCCCCATCTGCGACGCGCTCGGTGACGAGTGTAAGCTCAGAAATCCGGCGGCTCAGAGGGTAGGCAAGCAGGATGGCGCATGCGACAACGAGCGTGACGACGATGCCCAGGACGATGATGAAGAAGGTCTGGTAAAGCGAAGAAAGTTTTGTCGCATCATTATCCTCCATTGCTGCAATGCTGCTGTGCAGTCCTCGCCTTTCGCCGAGAATTTCATAGCGATCCGCCAGTTGCCGGCTGACCCCGAAGAGTGCCGAGAGGTACATTCTGGCGTCATCGTCCTGGCTGGCTTTTGTTGGGATAGACGGTATGCGGTCGGGCAATTTCAGGCTGCCGTCTGTGTCGTCAGGTGAGGACGCTAAGGCTGGCGCGGCGGTTTCGTCTGACACGAGGACGAGTTTTTGCATCTTCGGTGTGTCGATGGGGATGTCGATTTGCCGGATTTTGAGTGTGGCAGGTGATTCCGGTGCCATTCCCACGCGCAGCAGGGCGGTGTTGCCGACCATGAGCTCAATTTCGAGGAGGAGATCATTTTCCTCAATGCGTTCGGTCAACAGCGAACGAATGGCGCCCAGGGCTTCTGGATGGGAGGCGAAATCGGCGCTCGTCGAGATGCCATTGTCTCGAAGGATCAGGCGCATATCGGCAGCAAGGCCCTGTTTGGTCAGGGTGATGCGCTGCCCTTCGGCCTTGACCCATGCGCGGTAGAAGTCGGAAACTTCGCGGATACTTTTGTCTGCCTCTCTTTGCAGATCCTGGTTAAAAGAGGTGATGTGCTCGAAGATGTAGCTGGAAGCAAGGAGCGGGACGAAACCGACAACGATGAAGAGGGCGAAGATTTTGAAGGTGAATGAGGAGAAGATTGGCGTATTTCGTCTAGTTCTGCCCATCGGTTGTCTCATGAGATGCGCAGGATTCCGAGGTGTTCTGCTGAGATTCCTGCTGTGCCATGTGTTCGTGGAGGAGCTCATGCCATTGCCGGCTGCATGCGGAAAGTTCGGCGGAAAGGGCGGTGAAGTCTTCTGTGCTGGCCTCGTCGCTTGAGAGGATTGCTTCACATCGCTGCAGCAGCTCGGTGGTGTGCGCGTTGAGCGCATCGTCGGCCGAGGTAAAATACTCCCTTTGCAGTTTTGCGATGCTGAAGACAAAGCTTTGGGCCTTGTTTTTGGCAACCAGGCGTTCTTTTCGCAGACTGTCCTCTGCTCTCGCCGCTTCGGCGTCGACGATGGCACTTCGGATTTCGTCGTCCGACAGGCCGCCTGCACCAGTCAGAACCAGGGTTTCTTCCTTGCCAGTTGTCTGGTTTGTGGCACTTACCCTGAGGACGCCGTTGGCGTCGATGTCGAAACAGACGTCGATTTTAGGAGTGGCTCTGGGCGCAGGCTCAATGTCGGTGAGCTCGAACTGCCCCAGAAATCGATTCTGTGCCGCAAAGTCTCTCTCGCCCTGGTAAACATTGATGGCAACGCTCGACTGATTGTCGACGGTCGTACTGAAGAGCTTGTTTTTCCTGGCCGGGATGGTGGTGTTTCGTTCGATGAGGGGGATCATCAGCCCGCCGTTGGCTTCGATGCCCAGGGTCAGGGGGGTGACGTCGAGCAGAATGATGCTGTCGACTTCGCCGGCAAGGATACCGCCCTGGATGGCCGCGCCAAGGGCGACGACTTCGTCGGGATTCAGGCTGTGGTTGGGGGCACGTCCAAAGAAGCGCTCGACTGCCTGCTGCACGAGAGGGATTCTCGTTGACCCGCCCACCAGGAGAATCTCCTGCAGGTCTGCTGCCTTAAGCCCGGCATCTTCGAGGGCTTGCCTGCAACTGGCCAGGCTCCGTTCGATAAGGGGATGTATCATCGCCTCAAGCTGTGCGCGTGTCAAACTCGTGCTCAGGTGTTTTGGGCCTGTGCTGTCGGCGGTCAGAAACGGCAGGTGGATATCAGTCTGAACGAGCGTTGAGAGTTCTTTTTTGGCTTTCTCGGCGGCTTCCCGAACGCGCTGGAGGATCATGGCATCGTGCCGAATGCTCATCCGATGCTCTCGTTCGAACTCGCCGATCACCGCATCGACGATGCATTGGTCGATGTCGTCGCCGCCAAGGTGGGCATCGCCATGGGTCGAGAGGACCTCAATGACGCCGTCGCCGATTTCGAGAATGGAGATATCGAAGGTGCCGCCGCCAAAATCGTAGACGGCGATCCTTTCGTCTTTGGTGCGATTTAATCCGAAAGCCAGCGCAGCGGCCGTCGGCTCATTGATGATGCGCCGAACCTTAAACCCGGCGATTTCCCCTGCAACCTGGGTCGCTCGCCGTTGGGCGTCGTTGAAATAGGCAGGCACGGTGATGATGGCTTCGTCGACGGGGCGCGAGAGATAGCGCTCGGCAGTGGCACGCAGACTGGCCAGGATATGGGCGGAAATTTCGCTCGGGCTGTGAACCCTTTCCTGAACCCTGACGCCGATATCGCCATTGAGCTGGTCGCAGGTCTCGTAGGGGACGTGTCTTTTGTCTTCTTCGCTGACTTCGTCAAAACGTTTTCCCATGAATCGCTTGATGGACCAGATCGTCCCCCTGGGGTTAAGCAGGCTTTGGCGTCTGGCGGACTCGCCGACGAGGATGCCGTCCTTGTCGGTGAAGGCCACAACGCTCGGCGTAACGCGCTGCCCTTCTGCATTGGGAATGACGACGGGCTTGCCGCCCTCCATGATGGTCAAAACAGAATTTGTCGTGCCCAAATCGATGCCCACGATCGATGTCATCCGAATGTCTCCTCTGTGGGGGAACTTGTTCCCCCACACCCCCTGCGATACTTCGTATCGCTTTGGGCGAAGGGAAAAATGTTATTGTTTGTGGCAACATCTCTCGCCTTGCAAACAGAAGTTGTCTGCTCGTGTCATGGTCTGGCTGAAAACCTGCAAGAAACAACCTCAGACAAAGACACTACGCGAAATGTGCTTTGGGGGGAATATAATTTGCCGGATTCAGGCGGTCAATTGAAATTTGCTTGCCAGTTTTGCTATGTTTGTGTTAAATTATTTTGGGATTTTTTGACATTTTTTAAATGTCTTGTTAACCTTCAAACCCATGGATGAACGTGATGCGATGGAACAGAACAGAACAGAACAGAACAGAACAGAACAGAACAGAACAGAACTAATAATGTAGCCAGGTATATTTTCCACCTTTTATGTTTTTTGATGGTGGTA
>WQTY01000248.1 GCA_009786045.1 Pseudomonadota bacterium
TTCTGGGGGAACTTGTTCCCCCAGACCCCCTGCGTGCCTCCCCTTTAGGGGAGGTGTCGGCGAAGCCGACGGAGAGGTGCACGTATCGCTCGTGGTAATACCGTTTTCAAGTCAAAGCAGGAGCCACGTGCGTAACCATGAACTGTTGAGCAAGTGAACGTCTAAATTCCCCTCCTTTGGAGGGGTGCCCGAAGGGCGGGGTGGTTTCATCGCATGCGAATGGCAAGCGTTTTGCAGGAAGCTCGTGTCTCCAAGACAATTGGACGCAACAACTTGAGCTGGAAATACCCTCAACAAAGGACACCACCATGAAAAAGTACCTTCTGATGGCTTCGCTGCTTACATTCTTCATCTCAGGCCAGGCGCAGGCGAGGTGGGTCACTTGCAACACTACGGTCGAATGGAAGCGGAATAGCGTCGAAGTGCAAGGTGAAAGTCCCAGCAGTGAAGGTGCTGCCATCAACGATGCTCTGCAAAAAGGCTGTGCAAAGCTCTGCAACAATGACGTAAAATGTATAGAGACCTGCAAAGCCTCTGCTGAAGCCAGACCTGCAAAGCCATGTGACAGAGACAACATGGCAGAATGTATGCGGAACCGCATAAATACTGTTCAAACCAAAAGCAGGTGCTCTAACCGCAGCATAAGCTGTGATCTTGTCATCCAGTATTACGGACAATTTGCTGGTGTAAAGGTTACGAATGGCAAAGAACCCTGCATGGAACTCGTTCATGGAGACGAATGCGCGGCATCCAATAGCGACTCACAAGCAAAGAAACCTCGCGTAGCGCCAATAGACAAGCCTGATTCAAAGATAAAAATCTGCCCACAACTTATCGCCCAGGCAAAGAACGAAGCCTGCCAAAAGCTATGCCGCAGCCTCGAAGCAACCCAAAGCATCGCAAATTGCCAAAAGAATTGCGAAGCTTCTGCTAACATCGTCGGTTCGGGCGATTGCCTTTTACTTTCATCGCAAACCAGGTATTCAAACCAAGAAAAGGATTGGTCTGGTAACAGTGTGAGAAGGTTCTCGACTTGCAGTGATCCACAGGAGACATCACCATGAAAAAATATCTTCTCATTGCTTCGATGCTGACATGCTTCATTTCAGGTCAGGCCCATGCAGATCGGTACGCCTACAGCGCCTATGTGGAATGGCAGGGGAAAACAGCTGAGGTATCGGGTGTGGTTGCGTACAGAGAACATGCCATAAACCATGCCTTAAATGATGGCTGTGCAGAACTATGCGGCAACGACAAAAAATGTATGCAGGGCTGCAAAACCTCTGCCAACACCCATATCACTTCCACATCCTCAAGCTGCGATCTCGTTGTTCGATATCAAGGCAACTCCGCAAATGTCAAGGTCAATGGTGAAGGCGAAAATCTCTGCATGAAGCGCATGACCAACAGCGAATGCAAAGCATTAATTTCACCCAAATCAAACAATAACAACACGAGTTTGGTGTTTCAGCTGCAGCAAATGTCTTGCTCAGAATTCATGGCCAACGCAAAAAGCATTGCATGCAGGAAAGTGCATCTTGATGCAAACTATGTTCGCATATGCCAAAGTGATTGCGCAAGACATCATGAGAACTGCACAAGAAATGACCACTGCAAAAATGATAAAACCGAATGCGAAAAACGTAAGGCTCACTGCGAAATAAAAGGCGTCACATGCCAAACATGCCATACTGACTCTGGAAAAGAAAGATGCAAAAAATCTACTTTCGACTGCGAAAGAGATTATGGCGACTGCTGCAAAAAACACTCTGACAATTGCAAAAACTGCGAAAATATTCACGAAACATGCCTGGCGAGGTGCCGCCCCGATGACGAGTCGTTCCTTACAGAATGTCAAACCAACGCCGAAGTCTTTATCTCTGAAGAGTTTGGGGATGAGCCTGGCGTCGTTGTCCGCTACCAGGGCAGGTCATACAATATAAAGGTCGAGAATCAAGCGGGCAGAGCCTGCCACCGTCTATTAAGCCCAGACAAGACACCATCGCCTCATCATGGAAGGTTTGTCGCACTGTGCCCCAAACTCGAAATCCAGGCCAAACGCGAAGCTTGCCAAAAGCTGTGCAAAGATGCCCAATGCCAGGCGGACTGCGAAATCAACGCCATCATCGCCCAAAGCCCATGCTCTTTTAACTCACTGACATCCAGGTTCACCGGCACCAATGAAGGCTGGTACGACGCAGGAAGAAATCCACCACTTCTGACTTGTGGGATACCGTAGGAAAATTCGGCGAATAAACCACCCCGCCCTTCGGGCACCCCTCCAAAGGAGGGGAATTTGGTATGTCACCCTATAACGTGAAATTGTTTTAGAGCATTTTCAGCTTAGGTCATGACACAATCAAATAGCGATTCTTCTGCCTGCAATACGAGGCATGTCACCATAAGCAATGACATTTTGCCACTTCACCCACAAGCAATGCGCAGCATTGCAGGGGGTGTGGGGGAACTGCTCCCCCACAAAAAAGAAAACAAAAAACGCTAAAGTGGTGCAAATGATCCGCCAAATGCAGGCGGCGGCATGGACGATTTGTCGTCAGGCACAAAGGGTTTTGTGCCGATTTGTGTCGTCCGATCCTCGCTGAAGATAAACAGTGTGCTCTGGCGGTCTAACAGATACTGCACCAGCTTTGCCTGCGAGTGCTTGATATGCCATGGGCTGTCTTCGTCGGGCGCACGGCGCGTAATCTGATCCCACGGGCAGAGATAGAAAATCTCTTCCAGGAAGACACGAAAATCCTCGACGATCTCGACGCTCTGAAGCTTGACAAATTGCACCGGCTCAATGCGGGCCCCCCGAACCTCAGCAAGTGCCTCAAGCGCACTCTCAAGCGGCAATGCCTCTTCGTTGAATGAAAGCATGCGCGACAAGTCGTGGTAACGTTCCAGCTTCGAAATATTGCGAAGAATGAACTGCGGCGTGCACTCCGAAATCTGATCGTCCACCTCCGGCGGAATCCGATAACTGCTGCCCTCAGAGGATTCCTCCAGGACATGGCGGCGCGCAACTTCCTCGGCAAAAGCACCATGATCCCGGCACACCGGATGCTCTACATGAACATCCTTTGGCGCCCCGGGCAAACTCACCGTAAAATCAGGCCGCACCAAAGCCAGACGCCAAAACCCCGAACCCGGCAATGCCCCCTCGCCATCGCCAAGATCGAGATCCATGCACACAATTGACGCATCCAATACTTCATCGACAGGCCTGGTCATTGCAGCGGCTTCTCCCTCAACTCAAGTGCTACCCCTTGTCTTCCTCGCCGGCCATCCCAGCCGAAACTGTCGTTTGCACGGTCTCTTCCTGCTGGTAATACTCGCTCGTATACGTGCGATTCTTCACAATGCCGAGAGCTTCCTCAATTTCCTGAGTCAGCGCCAGGCAGCCTGCGCCCTTCGCACCCTTGACGGATATCTCGATCGAACCATCGGGATGAATGCTAAATTCGATTTCCTGTTTTACTGCCATTTGCGCACCGTTAAAGTTATGACGTTATCCTGCTTGGTCTCTTCCATATCGAGTGTGTACCCCTTCTTCTTCACCTCTTTGAGAACCTTGTGATAGGCATAACGCTGTTGCAATTGATTCACAAACTGTTGCTCGGTCACGCCGCGCGTCGCCTCTACCCCCCACCAGTCCGCCAAAAGCTCACACCCATTGACACCAACCTTGATGCCAACATCGTACTTGCCGCTGACCTTGATGGAAATATCGGCCTTCTCCAGCTGCTGATTGTAACCGCGAACATTCACCCCCTCCTCCGCATGCGCATACTCGTAGCCCAAATCGCTGATGGCTTCGAGAAGACACTGGAGGTCATTCATTTTGGCTTCGACTGTCGTAAAATGGCTCATGTTTCCCCTTCCTTACGTTACATCTCAAGATGCCGTATCTGCTTGTCCTCAAGATCCGCCGTCTCTTCGTCAAGCGATGCACGCCGCGCACGGCTCTTCGCCCAATCACGCATATAGTCGATCCTCTCCTTCATCTGGTAAGACAGAGGAATGATCTCGTTGCAGCTGTGAACGACGCTGTCTGTATCAATGTCCTTTTTCGCTTCGAAAGCATCAAACAGGGCGGAAACAATCGCCTGCTCGATCTCGGACCCCGAAAAGCCCTGCGTGGCTGCCACGATGCGAGCCACATCGAAATCCGAAACCTTGCGGTTCTTCTTGATGATGTGGATCTCGACGATCGTCTTTCGTTCCACAGGACTGGGCAAATCGACGAAGAAAATCTCGTCAAAACGGCCCTTACGAAGCAACTCTGGCGGCAGCATCGAAACGTCGTTGGCCGTGGCCATGACGAACACAGGGCTCGTCTTTTCCTGCAACCATGTGATGAAGGAACCAAATACACGCGCCGATGTACCGCCGTCCGTCGACCCGGAACTCTTCGTCCCCGAAAAGCCCTTCT
>WQTY01000249.1 GCA_009786045.1 Pseudomonadota bacterium
GACACCCGGTGGTCGCCCAGAAGTCACACGTCCGACGACGCCCGGTGTTGGTGGTGAAGTCACACGTCCAACGAATCCTGGCGTTACACGTCCGACAAGCCCGAGCCGTCCGACGAGTCCGGGTGAGGTAACGCGTCCGACACAGCAGCGCCCGGACGTCTCACGCCCAACGACGCCAAGTCGTCCGACGAGTCCGACGACGACGCCAGGCAGAGGCAGCGATACACCCACCGGCAAAGGGCAGTTTCTTGATGATGACGACGACGATAGCGACAATAGCAGTGGGCGAACACGCAGCAATACGACTGGTCGCAGAAGCCGCTAACTTTGAATGAACCGCTTTGGAGGCACTCCCCGTGAGTGCCTCTTCTTGTGTGTGCTTGGTGGAGCCGTTGCCAGACTCACTCAATGTTCGCTGATATCCTCTATGCCAGAAGCGTCTCAATTTGCTGGATGAAGTCTGCCCGATCAATGATGTTTCTCAGATAGTCCAGCTCTTCTGTTTCAATGACAGCTTTTGGACCCAAATCATAGCGATCAAACCAAGCTTCGTATTGAGTGTGCAGCTTTCGGATATAGGGCAGGGGGATCGACATCTCTGACTGGCGAGCACGCAATTTGATACGGCGCCGGGCGCCGCGCACGGAACAACGCAGGTAGATAACCAGGTCCGGCGGCTGCAGCTCCTGGCGGATGGTTTGGTAAAGCTCGCTGTAGGTATGATAGTCGCGCTTGCTGATCCCGCGGCGTCGATAGAGATTTTCGACGAAAATCTCGGCATCCTCATAGATGGTGCGATCAAGGATGACACGTCGCTCTGATTTTTGTGCTTCAAGGTGAAGGGCAAATTTTCTGGACAGGTAAAAAATTTGAGAATTGAATGCCCATCGTTCCATGTCCATATAAAAATCCTCGATATAGGGATTGTCATCGACAGGTTCGTATAGAGGCAAAAGTCCGAATCGGCGTGAGAGAAAATTGACCATCGTGGATTTTCCGGCGCCAATGTTGCCAGCGATGGCGATAAATCTTGCTGTCATGGGTGGCCTATAGGGGAAGCTGTAAGATGGAGGGCACTACAAGCGCAGCATTGTATGTCATGTGGAGGGCGATTGCGGGGAAAATCGACTGAAAATGTGCTTTGAGATAGCCAGCAGAGACTGAGACAGCGGCAATAGGTATGAGTACCCAGGGATGATCAGCAGACTGGGGGATGTGAATGAGAACAAAAAATATTGTCGCGATGGCGATAGCCAAATGCGGTTTTGTGACATGTTGGGGTGTCAGGCTCGTTTGTATGATGCCACGAAACAGAATTTCTTCCGAGATGGCGGCCAGGATAGCAAAATGTGCTGTCAGGTAGCCAAGGCTTGGCAACGTCATGCCAAGTTCGGTTTGGTTGATACCTGGCTGCGGAAAAACCATCACGGTGGCAATGGCAAACACCGCCAGCCCCAGGCCTGTGCCGAAGGGAACGAGACCAGCCAGCCAGCCCGTTTTGATTGGGGGAGAGGGAGGACGACGTGTACGGGCAAGAATGAAGATCAGCGCTGTCCCAAAGGTTATGAGCTGAATTATCGACATCATCGTTAATGCCGGGCGAAATGACAGGAATGATTCGGAAGGGGAACCCGCGGTATTGGAAAGAATGGCGCTGAAGACAATGCTCCCGATGAGGTATGCCCCAAACGCAAGCAGCGCGTCGGTGTACGTCGAGGGTCGATAGCGCCAGGGGGTTGAGACCTGCAGGCCGCAAACGACGAGCAGGGCAGCGATCATGGCCAGATATCGCCAGATGACGGCTCCCGATGAAACAGGCGCTGCAATGAATAAAAAAATAAAGTGATCCTGAGGTATGAGCAGAGAATACTCCCCCGGCTGCAGGTCAAAAAGTGCAGGCGGGGCATGGCACTGTGCTGTCGGCGAGAGCTCGTGTGCTTTCAGGATTGTACGGGGCAGGGAGAGGTGTCTGGCAGGCTTGAGTTCGATGGTTGTATCGGCAAAATACAGTGTGTCTGGCGCCTCACCGATGTGTTCGCCCTGCACACAGAGCATGAGTGAAACGTGACTGTGCACAGACAACGACAGGGTATTGGGTGATTGTGCCGGCGAGGCTGCGTGGTGAACCTCGTATGTGTCTGTGCGTTTGCCCAGATCAAAAAAATTCAATACGAGACATACCAGCGCAGAGATTGCCAGGACTACCGTAAGAAGGTTTGCGATTTTCCGTCTCATGAGGGGAGGGCTATTTCCAGACCATGGACAGATGGGGTGGAGACAGCATCGTGTTCGCTGATGCGTGGCAGGATCTGGTGGATGAACAGATCGACGATGTTTGCGTCCAGGGCACCTTTGCTGGCATCGCGGGTGAGGATTTTGGCTGCTTCGGCAAAGGAATGACGGGCTTTGTAGGGCCTGTCTCCTCCTGTCAGCGCATCAAAAATATCACACACGGCAATAAGCCGGCTTTGCAGGTGGATTTGCGCACCGGAGATGCCGTAGGGATAGCCCGTGCCATCAAGTTTTTCATGGTGCTGGAGTACGTAGGTGGGCACATTGGCCCAGCGTTGTGGCCAGGCAATTTTGGACAAGTACTTCCAGGAGACCAGGGCATGGGCCTCAATGTCGCGTCGTTCGTCAGCATTCAGTGTGCCGTAGGGGATGAGAAGATTGCTGTGTTCCCTGGGCGTTAGCAGCGGCATATTGGATATCAGGGGGATGAAAGTTTGGGTCATCTGGTCGAGCAGCTGTTTGTCCTGAGGTGTCGCTGCCGTGTCTGCATGCTGGATGTGTATGATGAGTTCGCGATAACGCTCAAAAAGCTGGAACGTAGCGCTGGAGTCCTCAGAAGTGGTCTCTTCATGATTCGCAAGGTATGCGCGGAAAAGATCAAGGCGATCCAGCAGTGCATGGTAATCATTGGGCATGAGTTTGCCGGCTTTGCGGAGAATTTCCTCCTTTACCATGACTTTGCCGATGTCGTGCAATAATGCCGCATAGCGCAGCTCGTCGAGGAGATCCTTCGAAAAACGAATGTCCTGAAAAACTGGATCTTCCGACGCGTGAATGGCCTGGGCAGTCATGAGGACATAAGATGCCACTCTGACAGAATGGCCGGCGGTGGCTGGATCGCGCGCATCCAGAACAGATATCGTTGCCTCAATGAAACCATCCAAAATGTCACTCAGCTCCGTATCGAGCAACGTTCGCTTCGCTGCCGGTGCTAAAAAATGTGACAAGTATGACAGCCATTCCATGTCATGGCCTGTGAGGGTGGTGGGGCTGTTGACAACAATAACGCCGAGCGGATGGGGATGGCTGATGATGGGCACAACAATGCAGGCTCGTGCAGCGGCGGATAAATCGGAACATCCGTCCAGGCCATAGCGGATGCACTTTTGCGCCATGAGTGCTTCCTGATAGTCATGGAGATGCGTGATGGGCTGGAGGGTTTCCTGGCCGCGGCAGCGCTCATAGACGCAGGAAAATTTTTGTGAATAAGCATCATGCCGCCATACCACAACATGTGAAGCTTCGCTGAGGTGATTGAAGATGCTGCGCACCATGCTCGCACAGATTGCCTCAAAGGAAGTCTGCCCGGATATCTGCAGCGACAGCTTCGCCAGACTGGTCAAAGTCTCCGTATCGGATGGCCAGCCAAAAGAAGAAAGCAGGTGCGATTCTCGACACTGCGTGGCATGCGGCACATCGCTGGCCGCAGAATCGCGGATGTGCGTACACTGAATTGTTGTGGTGCCAATACTCAAAAGCGACGAGTCCGGCAAGACCACCGACTGAGCGCGTTGACGGTTCTGGAGTGTCACTCGCACGGATGTCGACGAAACTCTCGATCCTCCCTGACTCTGCAAGTCGCTGTATGAACAGCGCTCTTCATGATGATGGCACACAAATACCCCATGAAACCGGCTTACCGAAGGATCGGAGAGCTGGAAATCATTGTCGCAATCCGTGCCAATACGGACGACGCCCTTTTGAAAGCACGCCTTCTTGCCCGAGTCTTTGCCATGGATGACCTGGAGTTGCAGCATCGTTGTCTCGTTACCTTTGCCATGAAACGCCTAAACTATGCTACAAGGTAGCACATGTGGTTAGTATGGGCAAGGGTATACGCTATGCATACATGGCATGTCTTCCAAAAGCGATGTGCTGCAAGGGCAAGGCATCCCTTAAAAGAAAAGGCAACATTTTGTGTGCAATGGACGAAAAATCGTTACAGGGGGCAATTATTTTACCCGAAGGCAGAAAAATTTCGTCCCCCCAAAGCAATGCGCAGCATTGCAGGGGGTCTGGGGGAGCAATGCTTCCCCAGAGCGGGCGTTGCGGGCCGGCGATTGAGGCCCGCAAAGGGGGTAGCCGCGTATTGGGCTGCTGCCCAATAGCGGCGCAGGGGGCGCGGCCCCCTACGGCTC
>WQTY01000250.1 GCA_009786045.1 Pseudomonadota bacterium
CCCGCCACGCTGCCCAGCCGGCCATCGACCTGTGGCACCGCACCAATCGAAGGCAGAGATGCCGGACTAACACCGCCAAAAGACGACATCGACGCATGCGGAGAACCCTGAGTCGCGCCCGGCGAAGGAATCTCCTGAACCTCAATCGTAAAGTCGCCAATAAAAACCTTATCCCCCTCTTCCATCATGCAAGGCGCCGTAATCTTGCGACCATTCACAAACGTCCCGTTCGTGCTCTTCAGGTCTACCAGAATTATCCGACCATCCTTCACCACAATCCGCGAATGACGTTTCGACACATTCGTCTTCGGCAACACCACATCGTTGCCCTTAACGCGCCCAATAAGCACCTCATTCTTGTCGAATGTCGTCGTTGTTGACGGACCGTCCTTCTCGGTGATGGTCACACTAAGCATACGACCTCCTTAAAACCCATAACAATAAAAACATAAAACTGTCGCACAAACCATTGACTTCGGCCAAATTGCCCAAAACAAATCTCGGACATTCTACGCCGAACCCTGCAGACTGTCAAGAAACACCACCGGGCCAAAGAAACACTGCAACAACAAACGCGCTTTAGACTTGACGTTTATCATATTTCGTAACACCCTCCCCACACGATGACACGCTCTGGCTGCGTCGCTGATCTTTATGCCAACGCCAACCACCTCACGCCAGTGTTCAAGACAATGCGCCCACTTAAAGTCCTAACCGCCGCACTCAGCTTCATCCTGTTAACACTTGCCTGCGGTTGTGCAACGACCCGCTTCCCGGAACCAAACCTCACCCCCGACAACGCCCTGTCAACCCTCACCGCGCCCAGACCAGGCCCGGACACCATGCGAATTGTTGCTAAAATCGACTATGTCGATGAAAGCCAGAACAAACGGGTCGTCGGCCGGGACTTCGTCATATCTGCCAAAGCACCGCAAAGCATGCGCATGACACTTTCCTCCTTCGACAAAGCCCTCAGCACGCTCGTCACCGACGGACACAGCTTTTCTCTCATTGATGCCACACAAAACATCTTTGTCGCAGGCCGTGCAACCGCTCAAAATCTCTCTCAAATTCTGCCTCTCTACCTCTCTGCCTCGGATATATACCGCATCCTCATTGGCGACTTCCCCACAGACGATCTCGCACAGGATGCCTTTGCCAGACAATCTTTCGCCTGGAATGCCAAAGTTGGTGCTTATCAGCGCTCACTGCCACAAGCCTCAGGCAACACCCTGAATATCTTCTACCATTATCCTCACGGCGATATCGTCATGATAACCATTACACAAGACAACGATGTCATCTACCAATACGAAGCCAAAGACTTCAAAACCTTTGACCTGTCCGGCAGCGCTGATGCGTCCGAAATGTCATCCGCATCCCTCCGGCTTCCGCAGACGATTATCTTTCGCATGAAACCACAGAAAACCGACGTAAGACTCAGAATCGAACGCCGGGACATAAACTGCGATCTTTCCCCAGCCGTTTTCAACCTCTTTCCTCCTGAAGGCGTGTCCGTCATCATCATGCCCGAGGACTGATTTCCCGTCCAGGCACGCCCTCTCAATACCTGCCCAGCCATCATGCGCTTTTCACCTATGGAGCCCCACCATGATACCATGCTACGAAGATTGCGCCCTGCTCATCATTGACATGCAGGAAAAGCTGCTCAATGTCCTGGATGAAAACATCCGGGAGCAATGCCTGAAAAATACCGAAATTCTCATTGAGCTGATCAAAGATGTCAATGGCTCGATTTTCTACACCGAGCAGTATCCAAACGGCCTCGGCCCAACGCACCCAAGGCTTAAGGAAAAACTTGAGGGCGCCCTCAGAGTCGAAAAAATCGCCTTTTCCTGCCTCGGCGAACCCGATTTCTGTCAAAAAGTACTCCCCCATATTCCGCAAACGCTCATTATCGCAGGCCTCGAAGCGCATATCTGCGTCTTCATGACAATCGTCGACCTCATCGCCGAAGATGAAGACGAAGCCCTCGAGATCTTTGTCCCCATTGATGCCGTCGCCTCCAGAAAAAAACTCCACTGGAAGAATGCCATTCAGCAGATGGCTGACATCGGTGTCTATACAACCAACACCGAAACGCTCGTTTACCAGGCCATTGAGGAGGCAAAAAACGACACGTTCAAAAAATACTCTGCCTTGTTACGCTAGCCTGCGCAGATCACCCCGGGTTTATCCCATGCCACCCAGACGAGGTGTCCTATGTCTCTGCCCATAGAAACCGGCCTTCATCGAAGCTACTGCCTCATCGAACGCAATGCCCTTGCGCACAACATTCGCCTCGTCAAGGCCAATCTCGCCCCTGGCGCCAAACTTGCCGCTGTCGTCAAATCGAACGCTTATGGCCACGGCTGCCGCATCGCATGGCGCGCCTTCGCCGAGGGAGGCGCCGACTGGATGTGCGTCGACTCCCTCCATGAAGCCGTCGAGCTGATCGACGACGGATGTACATGCCCGATCTTTAACATGGGCTACATTCCGCCCCAGCACGCGAGAGAGGCTGTCGCCCTGGGTGTCCACGCCATTGTGTATAACCAGGAACAAGTCATGGCCTTCGGTGCAGCAAGCTCTGCCGCCACAAAACCCTTCCGGCTCATCATCAAGCTCGAAACAGGCACACAGCGCCAGGGCCTCGGCATTAAGGAAGCCATCGACCTGGTCAAAACCATCGCCCGTTTTCCTTACCTCGTCTTCGAGGGGATATGCTCACACTTCGCAAATATCGAAGACACCACCGATCACAGCTACGCCAGAGAACAACTGCGAGCTTTTAACCAATTCGCCGAAACCCTCACTCAAAACGGCTATCCCGTCAAGCTCCGAAGCATTGCCAACTCTGCCGCCACCATCCTCTGGCCGGAGACGCACTTTGAGCTCGCACGCATGGGCATCACAGCTTACGGCATGTGGCCCTCAGGCGAATGCCGGGTGAGTGCCCAGCGCATCCCAAAAGACCTCGTCCTAAGACCGGCACTCACATGGAAAACCATCGTGGCACAGGTTAAGGATGTTCCCGCAGGCGCATTTATAGGCTACGGCTGTTCCTACCAGACGACCCATCCCTCCAGAATCGCCATCCTCCCTGTTGGCTATTTCGATGGCTACCATCGTGCCCTTTCCAACCTGGCCCATGTTCTCGTCCATGGCAGGCGAGCCCCTGTTCGAGGGCGCATCTGCATGAATATGTGTATGGCAGATGTCACCGATATCGAAAACGTCTGTCCCGGCGATGATGTTGTGCTCCTGGGCGCACAGCAAAACGAAAAGATCACCGCCGAGCAGCTCGCTTCCTGGTCCCACACCATCAACTACGAAATCACCACGCAAATCCAGGCAAACATCCCCAGGATTCCAAATTAGAATAAGCTTTTTATGTGGGGGAACTGGCGGCTGAGTGCATCGTTTGTGGCCACATACCCTGTTTCTGCAGGCGAAAGATCAGACTGGATGTGCTTGCAGCCTTGAAGCCAAGGCATGCAGCAACTTAAGTTGAAAACGCTCGAAGGGTCCAATCACGCAGATACGAATCTCAACGCCACCATGATGGCCAGAATAAGGATGACAACAAGCAGGGTCAATACACTCAGCACCTGCACCCGGGACAGCTTCGACTGGCGGCGCTCAGGTTGCGGCTTCGTCTCTCCCAAAGCCCCTTTCCCCGATACCGGCACGACACCCGGAGCCGGAACCACAGGCGGCAAGTCCAAAGCTGTCTCCTCGGGCATTTCTTCCTCTGGATAAAGAACGTCACGGCCCAAAACGTAGGTTTGCTCTGTCACCTCCGCCGCCAAAACCCGTGCACGATGATCCGGCACAGACGCAGGCCCCGCATCCATTGCCAGCACAGCCTGAAGTGCGTTAACCGTCGAGTGGCCATCGGAGGATGTTAAACTTACCGATAAATAATTCGGACGCACCACCACACGCGTCGGAGACTCATCCTCCTCGTCTTCTTCCTCAAGGAACTGGATATCGGCCAGCTTCTTCGATGCCGCCTCACCCAATACAAATCTGCCGCCTGAAAAGGACTGATCCGCCGGCTCTGCCACAGCATGGCCCTTCGAACGCCGGCCAGCCGGCCTGGCCTGGATACGGCGCATACCAAGCACCGCTTCCGAAACCGACGTCACACGCGTCACCTCGACTTCGTCTTCTTCATCTGCTGGTGCACGGATCGCAGCCAACGACGTCAGAGAGCACAACAAACTTGAGCGTTCAGACTGCTCAAGGCCATCCACAAACGAACTCCATATCCCGGAAGCCTCACCCCTCTGATTTTTCTCGGATATGCTCCCCGACACACTGCGAACGGCCGATTCATAGCCAACCAGCCCACCAACGTACATCTCCCCCTGCTTGACATCAAGTTCCAGCAGAGATGCCTCAAGATCC
>WQTY01000251.1 GCA_009786045.1 Pseudomonadota bacterium
CTGCGGCTCCCGCTATTCGGGCGCATGCGCCCGAATACGCGCTCGCGTCGTTTTGAGTAGGGGCGGAGCGGGATATTTTGGCCATGATCTTGAGCTGCTGGGTTTGAGAACGATTGCAATGGATGGTATTGGTGTGTATACGCGCTCGCGTTCCGGCGAAGGTACTGGAACGCATTGGGTTGAGGAGGCTTAATCAACACATAGGCTACACAGCATATCAGGAACACTTATGGCACAAAAAAAACTCAATGAGGTCTTTATCCATTATGCCGTGCAATGGTTCATGGCCTGCTTGGCTGGTTTTGTTCTTACGCTGGCGCTTTTTCTTCGCCCGACACCTTATGGCTTGCCATACGTCCTGGATCTCTCGCACTACCTGCCACACGCAGTTTTCTACATGATCTTTGGGCTCACTGTCCTCATCATGCCATTTTTGTTCTATGCACT
Source organism: Pseudomonadota bacterium (assembly GCA_009786045.1). Taxonomy (GTDB): domain Bacteria; phylum Myxococcota_A; class Bradymonadia; order UBA4248; family UBA4248; genus WQTY01. The sequence continues at coordinate 448 of WQTY01000251.1, forward strand.
TATTTGCCGTCCGGAAAAACGCAAGTATCACGGCATTGGTTCGGGTCTTTTCCTTATGTTTTCGCTGCTCTTTGGACATGCTGACAACGAAGTGCTGCGTTATATAAGTGTCCATATCACGCCGGATTTTCTGCAGACCTACCTTATGAACAGTGGTATTCCTGTGACAATATGGGCTATTTTTCGCGATGATCTTGGTGGGGCGAATCTCTCGCTCTGGCTTCTTGGTGTTCCTCCGCTTTTCCTTATAGTATGGTTTGTATCAGGACGGCGCCTCAGCTCTTGGTTATATGCAAAACTCAACGCTTCGCGCTGTATTCAGTGCTATGGCGAAAGGGTGTTTATCTTTGTCCTCATTATCACTTTTATTGCTCTGCCTTTCCTGTTCCGATCCAGCTTGTTTGGATCAAAGAATCGGCAGGCGAAGGTTGCTCCCCCCATCATTCTCATTGCAGACTTCATTTCAGAATGGAATGAACCCCCTGGCATTCCTGATAACTACGATGAGCTTGCATCCCTGGCTCAACAACATTGGCTTAAACACGAAAGAGATCCTCACTGGATTATTCCAGACCCCGCCAAACCGTTCAGGAAGACTTACTCAGGTACTTGCCTGTCGCAAAATGCGTCTCCGCTCAATGTTGTGTTGATTTCTTTTGAGAGCTTCAGGGCCAAGAGCATCCGATTTTTGAACCCAGAGGAAACGGCAGATGCCACGCCTTTTCTCAGGAGCCTTGCGCAGTCGGATTTGGGTGCCTACTACACGCGCTATTACACCAACGGGCATCCCACGATAGCCGCTTTCATGGCCATACACACTGGTTTGCTGCCGCATTCTAAGCACACCGTAGCCAAACACTATACTTCGAGCCAGTTTCAGAGTTTCGCGTCTATTATGCGCGAACATGGCTATCATACGGCGTTCTTTGCCGGCTCTGATCCGGACTGGGATAATCAACGGGCCTGGCTTATGCGCTGGTACGATGACATCATCTTCAACCCTAAGTTCAACGAACAGGATCGGTTAATCATGCAAGATGTCGTGCGCTATCTTCGTGACCCCAATCATACTTCCAGGCCCTTTCTTGTTACCGCCTTCCTGATCAGCAATCACCAACCATTCCGGCTTCGTGAGGAAGCATTTCGCCTGAATGCCGGCAAAACATTGTCTGAAGCCATCCTCAATACGATGTATTATGACGATGATGTTCTGCGTGAGTTTTTTGAAGCCATCAAAGATGAGCCCTGGTTTAAGAACACAGTCTTTATCATTACAGGTGATCATGGGACGGATTTGGGTGACCGTGGCAAAGCGCCCAGCTACGAAAATCTGCGTAGAGAAGTGACGCAGATGCCGCTTGTCATTTACGGGCACTCGCCCAATCTTCCGCGAGGCCTCCAGACCACACTTGCAAGTCACATCGATCTTGCACCCACTATCCTCGATATGGTCAACATCTGCGCAAGTAATGCTTTTATGGGTCATAGTCTATTGCATACCCCCTCTTCTGATCGGCATGTCGCTATCATTAAACAAGGCAACTTCGCGCTTGAAACCTTGCAACACTCGGCCTACTTTCCCGCAAAAGGCCCTCTGATGCTGTTTCACGCTGATGATCTCTGGCAGGTGGACAACGTTGCTGAGACTTATAAAACAGAAACCGATTTTCTGCATCAATACATTCGTGATTTGTCCGTTGTCGTCGACGTCGGTTATCGTCTTGAGCTATACTCGCCATAGAGAAGGGGGTGCCATGTCATCGACTTCACAAAAAAAGCCCCCAAAACTGGGGGCCATGTTGCCTGTCAGGCACGTTAATTTTTCAAGTGCCCTTAGTCGAGGGCGATGCTCCCAATGGCAACCTGTGAAGACTGCGATGTTCCTACGACGATGCCGACAGTGGCAATACAGAGGATGGCAACGATGAGGGCATAAATCTTGAGACTTGTCACAATAAACTCCTAATGGGTTGTTTTGATGGCCAACGCTTTGCGCAGGGGCTGCGTGCGGAGTCGAAGCGACCACGCCTTGAATTGTGCAACTCTGACGGCCAGGATGTTGCCCGCAACGGAACAGATTCACCTGTGAGCGCCGAACATCAGATGATGACGGAAAACCGTATACAAACGATACAATCTGTTGGTATCATGCCATTTTTGCGCGACGTCATCGGGTGCGCTTGTATTCGTAAGTGCATGAAACCCTGTCTTCAGGCAGCCTCTGGTTGGAACGTCATCTTGAACCAACATGTTCTGCTGCAAGCCTTGCAGACGGTGGCTATTTAGCGGCGAATGTTTCCGGTGTCAAGAAAAATCATATGTCTTGTCGAATGAGAGGAAAAATATCGATGAGGGTGTGCCATTTTCGAAGGCGTGCAAGGTTTTGGGTGCGCCTTTGCCTGGCCAATTTGTCGTCGAAGATGTTGTCGGCTGCGGGGATGGGGCACAGGCAGAGGGAGAGGGGTATTTTTTGTGCGAGGACATTCTGGAGTGCTTTGATGGTGTCGAGTGTGAGGGGACAGGCCAGATTGGTGAGCCAGACGATGCGCGTTGGCCTGAGGCTGAGCGGGGAGAGGGCGATGTGGGCAAAGGGTGTATGGGAATCTTCGGGGGCATCGGCGGGGAGGTTGGTCAGGTCTGGTTCGAGATGCCGTGCCCGGAGCCGATCTGTGAGGATGGTGGTGTCAGATGCCTGGTAGATATCTTTGGCCGATTGGATGTCATCATGTTGCAGTGCTGTGGCAGCGGTGCGCGTGCGGGACCACTGGGCCATCATGCGCGTGTCGATGAGTGTGCCCTTGGGCAGTTCGGTTCGAAAATCGAGATTTTTGTAGGTTCTCAAATCCTGCCAAAGGGCTTTGACTGCCTGGCGCCATGCTTCCTGGGCATAACGTGCTGGCGGCCATTGGAAAGCCGAGGTTTGCAGGTACCATGTCTGAATCATGCGCTGAATCATGGCATGGGAGGTGCGTTGGCACAGGGTGTAGGCTTTGCCATGCACAGGGACGATCCACAGGGAGTTCAGGGTATTTGGCGCGGCCGGGGCAGAGAGGTGAGCGCAGGCAAGATCCAGGGGGGTGAGGTTTGGATCGTGATGCAGGGGACGCCGCATCGGCGAGGAAGCATCCAGGATAGTGACAACATGCTCCGGCAGGAGGGGCGCATAGGTCATGGTCTGGAGTTCGCCGGTTTTGGCGAACCCTCGCCAGAAGATTCGCCGCATATTGTCGCCGCGCTGGAGGGGGCGGATGCGGTCGAATTCGTGATCTTCCGAATGCTGAAGCGGCGCGGGGGGACGCTTCTGGACGCGCGAATGTGGGAGGAGGCTGGGATTTGGCAGGATATTGAGATGGGCGTTGTGGAGTTCGAGGTGAATTTCGTAGCGAAAGAAGGCGGCGCCATCCTGGCCGGCCAGCCGCATGCCCCATAGGGCCGCTTTTCCCGGAGCGATGCAGGTGGCGTCGAAAGTGGACACCGCAGAGGCTCTTGGAGGGAAGATGGAGAGGGGCGTTTTATGCTGGAGGAGGAGATGGCGCGAAGCATGTGGCTCGAAGGCCAGGGCAAAGAGTTTCCAGGGCAGGGGGTTATTCAGGATGATGTCAAAAGAAAACTGGGCACTGGTGTGACAGGTTTGGGCCGGAAAATGCGCCAGGCGGACGGAGGCGACCTTTGACTGCAAGGTATGCCAGGAGAAGAGAAGTTTGGCGTAAGCGGCAGCGATGATGGCCAGGGCAGTGGCAGAGAACGTTGCCAGGAAGGCGGCAAGGACGAGGTTGCCGAGCGCGAAAATCAGGAAGCTGACGAACATGAGGGTGAGGCACAGGATTAGGGTGACGATGCCTCTTGGCGTGAAATAGGGTGGAATGGTCACCGGATCCTGCGCCATGGTCTGCAGGATGGCTGGTGTGGTTTGGAGTGGGGCGAGGTTGGGCTTGGACATCATGGCTGGGTGCGTGGAGGAAAAG
>WQTY01000252.1 GCA_009786045.1 Pseudomonadota bacterium
CTAAGTGCGTGATACAAAGCACCTGGTGGCTGCGACTGACTTCCCTCAGCATCGTCGCAACATGAGTTGCTGTTGCCCCGCCAATCCCCGTATCGACCTCATCAAAAATATAACACGCGACTTCGTCCTTGTCGACGAGCACGCGCTTAATCGCCAGCAGCACGCGCGACAGCTCTCCCCCGGAAGCAACCTTCGCCAGTGGCTTGGCATCTTCACCTGCATTGGCTCGAAGCAGAAGCTCAATCCCATCCGCCCCCGTCTGCCTGAACTGCGAAAAGTCATTGAGGGTCTCCACGCGCACCTCAATCTGTGCGTGCGGCATCGCCAGAAGACGCAAATATGCCGTACACTCTGCTGCCAGACGTTCGGATGCCTGACGGCGTGCACCGCTCAGGACATGCGCCTGTTCCATCAACTGTTCCTCAAAAACCTTCATCTGAGCCAAACACTGTATCTCGCGGGCGTCATTAAGCATCAACGTCTCGCGTTCCGCCAGAAGCGTCTCCACATACGTCTCAAACTCATCCGCCCTGATCCGGTACTTCCTCTCAAACTTATCGATCGTCGACAAACGCGCCTGGAGCGCGTCCATATGAGCCGCCGAAGCATCTTCGACTTCATGGCCTCTCAGATCGCGAACACAATCTTCGATCATCATCGTCGCTTCCTCAAGACGCTCGGCAAACTGAGACAATTCCGGCGCATGGGCACTCATTCGGCGAAGCGCCTGAGCCGTCGACCCAAGCTGGGCTACCACCGCCTCGTCACTATCATATAGATTCATCACCGACTGATCAACCAACTCGCGCAATGCTTCCGCATGACAGACTCGCTTGAGTGTCGCAGAGACCTGCTCACTCTCACCTGGTTTAATGGCTGCAGCCGTTAATTCTTCAAGCTGGTAATCCAGATAGTCGAGCCGTTTTGCACGCTCTTCATTTTGAATCACAAGTGTCTCATACTCACGACGCAGCTGCTGGTACTGCCCAAAGGCAGACGAAAACGCCGACGCCAGTACCTCATGTCCGCCAAATCGATCGACCAGACTCAGATGCCTGGCAGCATCGACCAGCCCAACATGCTCATGCTGACCAGAGATGTCGACCAGCGATCGCATGAGCGAACGCAGTGTCGCAATCGTCTGAAGGGTTCCGCCAATGTAGACGCGCCCGCGCCCCGCTCTCGGAATCACCCGGCGCACCGAGAACTCCCCCTCCGATATGTCCACCCCCATCGACGCCAGCAGTGCCTCCGCCGACACCCGATGCGGCCCCTCCAAAAGAAACATCCCCTCAATCACTGCTTCCCCGGCACCGGCCCGGATGACATCCACCTGGCCACGATCCCCAAGCAAAAGCTTCACCGCATTGATGACAATCGACTTGCCCGCACCCGTCTCCCCAGTCAAAACCGACATCCCCGGGCCAAATTGAAGCTCCAGGTGAGAGATGATCGCAAAATCTTTGATCACAAGCGTCGTTAACATCAGGCATCTCTAAAATGGCCACCACCTCCCCTGCACCCTGCCCACCCCCCTTTTAGCACGCCAGCCACTCTGTTTCATCTGTGAAAAATTGCCCATGAATGCCAGTGCCCAGTATCCGGTTGCCAGTTGCCAGATTAAACCCCAGTCTGGACACCGGACACCGGACACCCGTGAGCCGGGCGTTGCGGGGCGGCGTTTGAGCCCCGCAGAGGGGGTAGACGCGTATCGGCCTGTAGGGGCGACCGTCCCGGCCGCCCGCGCGACGCAGTCGCCAAGGCCGATAGCGGCGCAGGGGGCGGCTGCCCCCCCCAAAGACCCATTTTTCATTGCACAGAAACCACATTATCGCTAGAAAGCCGTTCAAATTGGCGCACTGGGCCCGTTTCCCAGGCACGCCCAAAGCCGCCCAACTGCAAAACCATCGCTGGCGGCTCAATATGCCCACCCCCTCAAGGAAATCCTATCATGGCTGATACTGGTGAAGTAGGTTCAAACTTTGTTCGTGAAATCGTCGAAAATGACCTGGCGTGCGGAAAAAATGGCGGACGCGTTGCCACGCGTTTCCCGCCGGAACCCAACGGCTACCTGCACATCGGCCATGCCAAATCCATATGCCTCAATTTTGGCCTGGCCCGTGCCTTTCACGGCACATGCAACCTGCGCTTTGACGACACAGACCCTGTCAAAGAAGACGTTGAGTATATCGAATCCATCCAGGAAGACGTCCGCTGGCTTGGCTTTGAGTGGGATGAGCTCTTTTATGCCTCCGACTACTTCGATCAGCTCTACCTCTGGGCCCAGCAGCTTGTTCGCATGGAAAAAGCCTATGTCTGCGAATTGACGCCAGAACAAATCCGCGAGTATCGAGGCAATTTCTACACGCCAGGCAAACCAAGCCCCTACCGCGATCGCCCCGCCGAAGAGAGCCTCGCTCTCCTGGATCGCATGAAGCAAGGGGAGTTTTCCGAAGGGCATTGCGTACTGCGCGCCAAAATCGACATGGCGCATCCCAACATGAACATGCGAGACCCCCTCATCTACCGCATCAAGCATGCCACGCACCATCGCACAGGAGATACGTGGTGCATCTATCCCATGTACGATTTTGCGCACGGCCTGTCGGATGCCATCGAGAACATTACCCACTCGGTCTGCACGCTCGAATTTGAAGATCACCGCATCCTTTATGACTGGTTCATCGAAGCCCTCGAACTGGATCGCCACCCTCAGCAAATCGAGTTTGCCAAGCTCAACCTCACTTACACCGTCATGAGCAAGCGCCGCCTGCTGGCCCTGGTCAAAGAGGGCTTTGTTCAGGGTTGGGACGATCCCCGCATGCCGACGATTTCCGGCCTGCGCCGCCGGGGCTTCCCCCCAGAGGCCATCCGCAGCTTCTGCGAACGCATTGGCGTCAATAAACGCGACAGCATCGTCGACCTGGCGCTTCTGGAGCACTGTGTCCGGGAGCACCTCAACGACGTTGCTCCCCGTGTCATGGGCGTTCTTAACCCCATCAGGGTTCTCATCGAAAACTACCCCACCGACAAAGTCGAGTGGTTCGATGCCCCCTTCCATCCAACAGACGACTCGCTTGGCCAGCGAAAGCTCCCCTTCTCCCGCGAACTCTACATCGACGCCTCCGACTTCATGGAGGATGCACCGCCCAAGTTTTTCCGACTCACACCAGGCCGCGAAGTGCGCCTGCGCTACGGCTACTTCCTCCGGTGCACAGGCGTCGACAAAGATGCCGATGGCAACATTATACAGGTGCGCTGCACCTACGACCCCGAAAGCGCCGGCGGCAAATCCCCTGACGGCCGCAAAGTCAAGGTCACCATCCACTGGCTCAGCGCGCAGCATGCCCTTCCCGTAAAGGTTCGCCTGATCAATANCCTCTTCACTGTCGAAGATCCGATGGCAGGCGAAGATGCCGATTTTCGAGCCTTCATCAATCCCGGCTCAATGGAAACGATTTCGAGCTTTGTCGAACCGGCACTTGCGGATGCCGCGGCAGGGTTCCGAGTTCAATTCGAACGCATGGGTTACTTCTGCGTTGATCCTGACAGCAAACCAGGTACACTTATGTTCAACCGCACAGTGACCATGCGCGACGACTGGGCACAGATTCAAAAACAGACAAAGGGCTGAATCCACCATTCTCTGCTGTTTGAGGCACATCAGGGGGGGCTGTGATGCGCCTCGCCCCTCCATGCTGCCACCTCCCCCATGGCAACAGCCGTGGGCTTTCTGACAACAAGGATACCATGTCTTCCCTTCGGTTTGCCTTCGAAAAATACGTTGCTACCGGCAACGACTTTGTTCTCGTCGACCTTCCTGCAGAATCGCAGACACTTGACGATGTCACCATCCAGGCCTATCAGCACCTCGCCCGGCAGGTGTGCCACAGGCGTTTTGGTGTCGGGGCAGACGGCATACTTCTGGTCGACCATCATCCGTCATGGCGCGAGACACGCGGTTACGATGCCAGCGTCGCCATCATCAACGCCAACGGAAGCATCGCTCAGATGTGTGGCAATGGCATGCGCTGTGTCGCCAGATTTCTGCAAATTCTGCAAGTCAGGCGTTACCACTCCTCGCCGTCTCATGATTTCCACATTAACACCCTGGCCGGGGTTCAGGTTGCCCGCGTGGCCGACCGTCTCATCGAAATCGACATGGCACAGGCCTCGCTGGGTGATTCCTGGACATACACCAGCTATGACGGATACACCTTTGACGGACGCTGCGTCACCCTCGGCAACCCGCACTTCGTGATCATCGTCGAAGAGGAGGATGTGGTTCCCCACGATCTGGCACGCCGCTACGGACGCAAAATCGCCGAGGATCCCTACTTTCCCGATGGCACCAACGTCGAATTCGTCCGCCCGCTCACACATGACACGCTTGCAATGGCAGTTTACGAAC
>WQTY01000253.1 GCA_009786045.1 Pseudomonadota bacterium
CACCCCCTGCGATGCTCACGCATCGCTTTGGGTCAGGTACACTTGCCTTCGGACAACCAGTTTTACCCCTCAAAGGTTTGCCGCTTGTAAAGACACAGTTCAATCGCCGCTATTTTCAAAAATTTTACGATACAATTCATCATAAACCTCGGAAAGATGAGGAGGTTCAAATTCTTCAAAACTCTGTTCTGCCTCATTCCAACGCCAATAATTATAACGGCAAAGATCACCGCAGCCAGCGAATACCTGAAAATCTAACTTTCCGTCAGAATCGAGATCTTCGAAAGTAAGCAGAAGATTAAGTTCAAAAAGATCGTCTTTACTGAGCAGGCATGTAGAAGAAGGCGCAGGCATATCGCCATATTTTACACTATCATTCTGAGAAAAACCGCGACGGATAAAATCTTCGTCACACTGGCCGAGCTGCGCTCTGAGTTTTTTTACATCAATATCACGATCGGTCATCAGGGCACCTGACGCTGTGATGGCCTGATTAACAGCATCCCTGAGGGCATCATAATTTTTAGAAGGATCATCAAGTCGCGATATGGAAACTTTGAAAGTATTGCTTTCTTCGTTCAGAAGAACGCAAAATTTGAATGCTGCCCCGGACGGTGCCACTTGCAGAAGCTTACAAAAAGCAACCCCTTTTTCGTACTCTTCGCGAACATTGACTTTAAACTCGGTGTTGTCTTTTGCCTGGATTGACTGCTCTGCTGGTGCAGCGACTTCTGCTGACTGCTCTGCTGGTTCAACAATTTCGATGGAGGGCAGTGGCGTTTTTTTGCACGCCGATGCAGCAAGCAACGACACGGCAATCAAGCCAATCATGAACAGTTTTTGAGGTGTCATTGTAATGATGTCTCCGAATTAAACGATAGCCAACACTCCAGGGAGGGGAATTTGGTTTTCGGCATAAGCCGTTACGCCACGATACAGCTGATACTTTACTTTCAGAAAACAACAACCTGAATCTCCACCATAAGCGATGCGCAGCATCGCAGGGGGTTCGGGGGAACTGGTTCCCCCGACGGGGGCGTGGGGGCAGTGTCCCCACAAAATAAAAGCGGTGGCGTATTCGCCTGCGAATAGCCACCGCCGCAGCCCGTATTCGGCCAGAGGGCCGAATAGGGCGCGCCATGATAAAACCTTACAAGGGGTCAGATGACCTCTTTTCCATTGGCGTATTTGGCTGTTCGCCAGATGTCGCCATTATCGCGCCACCACGTCCACTCCCCGTGGCGTTTGCCGTCGACGAATGGGCCTTGCCCGGCCTTGCGGCCGTTGTCGTGGTACTGTGTCCACACACCCGTTTCATTGCCATGTTCGAAATCTCCCTCGTCGCGAACCTGGCCGTTCTCGTAAAACCACTGCCATGCGCCATGGCGCTTGCCATGGACGAAGGCACCGGCGCTGGAAACCTGATGCGCGGCGTTTGGAAAGAAAGTTTTCCATAATCCGTTTTCTTTGCCATCCTCATCGTAGGCACCGTCGAATTTTTCTGTTCCGCCGTCGTAGTAGCCAACCCATTTGCCAACGTTTTTGCCAAGTTCGTAGGTTCCTTCGAGCATTTTGTTGCCGCTTGGATAGTAGAAACGCCAGTCAGAGTCCATGATGCCAAACCGTATCGATCCTTCTTTTTCGATAACACCGGACTCGCTGTACCACTGCCAGGGGCCGGAACGGTCTGCCCCGGGTGCCTGAGGCACGACGCGATTCACGCGGCAGGCATTGCAGCCGATCTCGCGCTTTTCTTCGTCGACGACGAAATCATGCCCGATGATATTGTAGCAGGCGATGGCCTCTTCGATGGCCGGTTTGCCTTGTTTGTAAGGGATTTCGCGCCAGAACTTGCCGTTGAGCGAGTAGAATTTCCAGCTTCCCGCACGCGTGCCCTGCAGAGATATCGTGTGGCCTTCTGCGCGAAGGTTGCCGCTGGGGTAGAATTCCTTGAGGTAGGCAAAGTAGGGCGACTCCTGGGGTTCGAACGTGGTCAGCTTCAGGAGGGCGCCTGTGCCGGAAAATTCGCGTCCGACACCCGTTGGCATGCCCTGTTTGAGTTCCATTTCCCAGCCGAGATCACCGTACGAATAGTATCCGGCAGCCCGCCCTTCGAGAGTACCGCCGGCGAATTGATAGGTCTGACTCAGGAGACCGCTTTGGAACCACTCTTCGTAAGTTCCCTCCAGTTGACCGTTGACGTAGGATTCATGTCGCTGTTTGGCGCCATTTTCATGATAATAATACCAGTCTCCGACCTTGGCGCCTCTTCTGTAGCGGCCTGTTTCGCGGGGCACACCCATTGGCCAGTAAGCCGTCCACTCCCCCGTGCTCAGAGGCAGCGTTGAACTGCCCATGACGGTACCGTCCCTGTGATAGAAGATCGCCTCTCCCCGGGGCACATCATCGACCATCTTATACTTTGCCAAAACCTCGCCCGTGGGATGGTATTCGATCCTTTCGCCCGACTCAAAACCATCCTTCATATCGACGGTGTACCAAAGTTCCCCGGAGGCGTAGTATTGCAGTTTGCGTTTGACCTCATCATCCCTGACACAGTCGACCGAGGCGGCACCATAATTGAATTGGTAGGATCGGTAGGGTGCGCAAAGTTCTTCCAATTTTTTATCATCAATATAGCCATCTGCCCGGTGCCAAACGGAAAACCAGCGATTTCCTTCAGAAGTATAATGCTGCCAGGAACCGACGCGCGTAGGCGGAGAATCGTCTTCGTCTCCGCGATAAAGCCTGTAACCCTCGGCAATCTTGCTTCCTTTTATGATGTCGAACTCTTCCGACCAGACAACAGACAGGGCACTGTCAAGCGCCCAGCCTTCGGGCACTGTGGTTCGTCCATAGTCGATCTTGTACCCCATCAGGCCTGACCCGGCATAAAATTCCCAGATGCCTGTTCGCTTGCCCTGAACATATTGGCCAAGGATACCTGGCAAACAGTTTGCAGCGTATTCTTCGAACCGGCCATCCAGCACATCCATCGAATAGTTTTCGGCTTTCAGGAGGACGCCATCGATCGACCAGGTCAGGGAAGCGCCATGGCGTTTGCCATCTTTGAAGTGCGCAAGCATCTTGGTGCTGAGCTTTGGCCCATGATACAGGGCGGCCCATCCCTGTTCCTGATCCTGGACAAACCAGAGCCGCCCCAGGGCATCTTCGCCGGAGATCGTGTCGTGGGCCGTGAGTGCTTTAACTTTGGCGGCAGACACAATCGTCCAGAGTCCTTCTCTTTTGTCCTCGATTCGGCATCCCATGGCAGAGAGCTTCTGGTTTGTTCCGACGGCATCAAGTTGGCTGAGACCGCTTGAGCCCCACTCCCCCTTTGCTTCGGCACACTGCGATTTGGAGGTGATGGCCCGGGCTCCCTGGGGCCTGGGGGGCGTATAGACGAGGGCATGCTCGTCCATGGGAGGCGCTGACACCGTTTTGGGATCAAAAGTCTGCGATGTCTGCTCTGAATAGGGTGTTTGGGCATTGGCCTGAGAAAGGCTTCCCGTCAGGATGGCAACGATGAACAGGCGATGGGCTGGAAAACGCATGGCTTTGACCTCAGTGGGAAACTAGCGAGACTGGGGCACGACTTTGATGAGCTCCTCAAGGGCTTGCGTGGCGCTCACTCGCAATGTTGAACCATCGAGAGAATGGATATCGGCCCGGGAGAGGTCAACTCGCGGGGAGAAGACCGCACGGGCAAAATTCTGCACGATTTCTGGCCATGTCGGCGTGACATCTTCGTCGCCGCTATAGTCCTTAATATCGAGAGAAGAGCAGGTAATACGCCTGCCTCGTGCCTGCATGAGGCAAATCTGCGGCCAGCGTTGGCTGTCCGAAACACTGACGACAAATGGCGCGTTGTTCGTGCTGATAAAGCCTGGGGCTGCGATCAGCATATCGAAGAGCTTTTGGGCATTGGGTGAGGCACTGCTGGCATCTTCCAGCACAATGGGCAGGGGAACAGCAAAGTGCCTGAAGGCTGCCGGGTAATCTTCCATGACCAGGTAATAATCGGCATAGGCAGCTTCTGCCTGGCCGAGCGCATATTGTACCGCCCCCCGAATGAGCTGCGCCTGCCGCCTGAGCAATACGATCTTGTCATCAAGCCCGTCGATGGCTGCATTCGCTGCGCTTAATGCATCCTGGAGGCGATTCTGGCGCCAGGCAACATAAGCCTCTAAGAGGAAGAGTACGCTGTTGACATGTGCAAGCTCTTCCGGCTGAAGCCGCGCACGTTCGAAAGCGATCATGGCACCCGCCGTACGAGCACCCAGCGTGTCGGCCACCGCATAGAACATGGGCGGATCCATCACATAGAATGGCACCAAAAGGGCCATGAGGTTCTTAGGATCGAGCACAAGCCGGTAGGCCTGCTGGTCAT
>WQTY01000254.1 GCA_009786045.1 Pseudomonadota bacterium
CGCCGCTGTCGGCAGGGGGCAGAAAATGTTCTGCCCCTACGTGCCGATACGCGGCTACCCCCTCTGCGGGGCCTCAATCGCCGGCCCCGCAACGCCCCGCTCGGGAGAATCCGATAAAATCAATGGGAGGACGAATCGACAGTAGAGACAAGGCATGCCTTGTCTCTACGAAAAACCGCAAAACGATAACTTGTACGGGCGTAGCGTGCTACGTCCCTCTCCCAAAACGATAACCTGGAAATTATTCGCACACCCAAGTATGTTATTCTTTAAGCTAAACCCTGGCTGCCAGACGGCTGAACACCGACAAACAAAATTTACACCCTGGATAAAGATGCTGTCCAATCAAGTCATCTGCCAAACTCTGCGCCGCCTCCACACCCTGCTGGTACTCAAACGGCAAAGCAACAACCTGGCACTCGCCTTGCGCCAGGCCCTCGACATCATCCAATCCTGGCAGGTTCCCGCCGAAACCATCCTTGCCAATACCCCTCCCCGCGTCCTCTTCGCAGGCCTCGGACCAAAGTTCCTCAAAATCTTCGACAAGCTTATCGTCACAGGACACATTCCGCTTCTCGACGAGCTGCAAAAAGACTTCGACCCATTCTTCTGCGAATTGTGCGAACTGCCTGGCATTGGTGAAACCATGGCCAGGCGCATGTTCTTCGAACGCATGATCGAGTCCCCCGACGACCTGCGCCTGGCCTACGCCAACGGCATTCTCGAAAAAATCCCCGCCTTCGGCCAGGGACGCATCAAAACCATCGAACAATGGCTGTGGCAGCAAAATCACACCAATCCCAACACAGACGCGCCAACGCTTGCAGGCGACCGTTCCGGTCGCCCCTACACGAACGCTCCCATGCACGCACCGGACGCGCCAACGCTTGCGGGCGACCGGAACTCCCCCCCGACACCAAAACCACCCTGCGACTCACGCGCGCTCCATCGTGAACTGCCCTTCTTCACCACCACAGCCCCCCAATCCATCCCAGTCCATCCCCCCAAAGACGAACGCAATACCCTAACCTCATCTGCCGCACCCCTTCCAGGCGCCAACGCGCGCCGAACGCTAAAATTCTCTCGCATCCACAGATGGAAAACCGCCACAAAAGACGACAACTCTGCCACAAATGATGCACTCCATCTGCCCACAGGCGATACGCAGACCCCTCCGCCCAAAAACCGGCAAATATGCCCAGACGAAACTGCGCCAGAGGTTGCCGACTACCAGGAAGACCCCCGGCTGCCACGTACCTGCAAATGCCTGCACTGCTCAGCACCGGGCCTCGTCGTCCCAACCATGGCGACAGAAGCCACTGCTGTCTCGTGCCTGATCTGCCAGACCACCTGCGCAGTCATCCGCGGCATCCTCCACATAGATTCTCCCCATGAGGCCTGCCTGCACCACACCCACGACACTGCCTGGACCATGCTGGCCCTCGACTGCTGCCGCGCCGCTTTCCTGCCAAGGACGCTGCTCTGGCGGCTCATGGAAACCGCCAAACCCTCCGGGCACGTTTTACAATACGGTGTCAGAGACGATGCCCTGGGCGAGGCGCTGCTTTGGCTCGCTGCTACCGGCAGGCTCGACAGCCTCACGTTCATCGACCGCCACTGGCAAAATCTGCTCGTATTGGCCAAATCGCCCTATGCCGCAAACGCCTCGGCGATTTGTGCATCCAAACCATACAAAATGATTGTCCCAAACACCTTCGATGGCATCTTCATCGATCCCCTGCGCTCTGAGGCAATCACCGACGAAGAAATCATCACCCTCTGCGGCGCCCTTCGCCCCGGCGGCATACTCATCCTGACCTGGCGCGAGGGCAATGCCGGCTGGAGAGATGTCGTCTGGCCAGCAAAACTCTCCCTCGTGTTCGCGGCGGATTCACACGAAGAAAGCCGAAAGGAACTGCTCGCCAAATGGCAGGCGCCCGGCATGTCGCTCGAATCGCTGGCGTGCATCGGCGACATGCATGTCGCGGCCTTCCGCAGGAATGCCCCTTTTTGACACAGACGATCAGTGTGCTAGGCTCACGCCGCTTTGGGCACAAAGCACACGTTAACGCACCTGCTAAGGACGGTATCAGATGAAGAGGATGTGGGTTCTCAGTATTCTTGCGCTATCCATGATGGCCTGCAACGGGCAAACAATCTCGACACCGTCCGCCGCATCATCCCAACAGGGCTCAAACAAGGCGCAGACAGCCACCAATGCCGAACAGGATAAACGCGCCGGCGTGGAAACCTTTGTTGAAAAAAATGCCGACAACCTGGCAAAATTTGCCATGAAATTTGCCTCACCGCCCGGCGTCTCAAACAAAATCGCCTACATCCTCCAGGAAGCCAGCGATCAAACCCCAAAGAAGCTGAAAGACTACGAGGATTTAGCCATCCCCCCACTGGTTCACTTATCGACACTCCGCACCTTCTACGAAGCCCGAAACCATGCCCCCATTTTCCTCGAAGGCACAAACATTGCGCAAGCTGCCGCACCGCTTGCCGAAGTGCTTAATCACCTCGAATCGCATGGCATTACGTCCAAAATGATCGATCCCTCTGTCTGGCAAACCGCACGCGAAACCATGACAGAAGACAGCCAGGCTCAGACTTTCGAGTTTAACCGCGAAGAAAAGGCTTATCTCGTCGACAAAATCCTGGAAGAAAACATCGACATCGCCAAACCGGAGGCCATCCGCGACATGATGACGGCCATCATGCGCGATAAAAATGCCATGCCAAGGCTGCGCTCGACCGTTTTGGAACTCAACGAAACGATGAAGCGGAAAGACAAGTGGCTGGCCATGGCAGATGTGCTGATGGCCGATCTCGTCATGCAGTTCGCGCGGCAGATATCCTTTAACAACCGCACGCACCTTACCGAAGAAGACAATCAGCTGCTGGGCAAAAGGCCAACCGAACAGAAGTATGCCCAGATTGCCATCCAGCGCATGACCCCATGGTTTGAATCCCTCATTGCTGCCATGGATGAAGGCTCAGCACAGGAAGTTGAAACCCTGACAAAACGCCTGATGCCGCCACACCCTGCCTACAATTTGCTTCGGCAGGGGAGGGAAAAATATGCCCAGATGCCCGACTGGCCTGAGGTCAAGTCTGGCAGCATGACGCCGGGCAAGCCTTCCAAAACGGCAGCAAAACTCAGACTTCGCCTCAGCATCGAAGGCTACTATGGCGGGGATGTGAGCGAAGAAGCACAGGCCACCCCCGAATTCGAAATCTACGACAGGCCGCTTTCGGCTGCCATTCGGGCCTACCACGAAACCCACCAGATGGATTTCGACGAAGCCAAGGGGCTGCAGAAAGACTTCTGGACGAGCCTCAACATACCGAGAGCCATGCGGCTGGCCCAAATCGAAGAAAATCTTCGCCGCTGGCACCAGACACAAATCGTCGAGTCCCCCTACTACATCTTCATCAATGTGCCCGATTTTCATGGCGAAGTCTGGAAAGACGGCACACTCCGGCATCGATTCCCCACTGTCGTGGGCAACGCCAAACGTGCGTGCGATCCAACGACAAAACAATGGAAATACATCAACGCCACCCCCGCAATGCATGCCCGCATGCTCTACCTCGAATACAACCCCTACTGGCACGTGCCGCCACGAATCGAACAGGCAGAGTATATCAAAAAGATCAATGCCGATCCCAATTGGCTCAAAAACAACGGCTTTGAATACCACACGGAAGGCCGCCATACGATTCTCCGCCAACTGCCCTCCGACAGCAACGCCCTCGGAAGGGTAAAGTTCATCTTCCCCAACCCACACAGCGTATTCCTGCACGATACCCCGCAAAAAGGGCTCTTCAGGCATCCTATCCGCGCCTTCAGCTACGGCTGCGTGCGCGTCTGGGAACCGCTTAAGCTGGCCAGACTTCTCCTCGAACTGGACGGCCAGTGGAAAGATTCCATCGAAACCCTCATCGAAGATCGCGAAACACGGCGCTACGTCTTCAAAAACCGCTTCGATGTCTTCATTGATTACTTCACCGTGCGCGCCACCGACGACGGCACAGTGTACTTCCTGGCCGATCCCTATCGCTATGTCCGGGATGTCCTCGAACCGCCCTCGGCCAAGTCACTCGAATGCACGCCACAGCCCAAAGCCTGGATCGCCCGCACACCAGGTATGGGCGATGAGGCCGGCGCCGACACAACGACAGGTATCCGCGATTAAGAAACGCCCGCTATTGCCCGGCGGGCAATACGCAGGCGAGCGCGGCTATCTGCGAACGCAGATACGCCGCGCTTTTTATTTTTTATATGGAAAGCCCCAGTAGGGGCGACCGTCCTCGGTCGCCCGCGCGACTGCAGTCGCACCAGCCGGGCGTTGCGGGGCGGCGTCTGAGCCCCGCAGAGGGGGC
>WQTY01000255.1 GCA_009786045.1 Pseudomonadota bacterium
CAACCAACCAACCAACCAACCAACCAACCAACCAACCAACCAACCAACCAACCAACCAACCAACCAACCAACCAACCAACCAACCAACACGGAAGATGCCCGTGCAACAGTGGTCAATCTGACACCCATTGCTGTCCCCGAGCGCCACAACGCCGCCTCACGCCCACCCGGCGACAGCCATGCTACAGTCGTCAGGATTCAGCCCATCACACTAAGGCAAAAGTGCCAGTCGGAAATTCCTGCCAGCCAAATGCGGCCAACCGCTGTTCATGCCACGCCTGCCGAACGACGATCGAGCCCTGCCAACACAGCCCGGCGCACGCCCAGCAATAAAGTCCCCACCTTAGAGACCGACACCCTGTGCAGCCTGCACCCATTAGCCAGAATTCCTCGCCTCCTCATCTCTATGGCTGCACTCAGCGCCTGCTGCGATATCGATGCACGAGCGGGCTTCGTCCTGTCGCACATCGACGGCACAACTTCCCTGGCAGACCTCATCGACATCTCTGTCTGGCCAAAGACCGAAACAGCTTCCATCATTATCTCCCTGAAGTCCCGGGGCATCATCGCATTCGATAATGTCTAGCCGATATCCTCTGCCTCATCCTGGTATCAGCCCGCGTCGCCTGCATGGGCTTTAGCAAAGAAATCCGGCAATTCCCGAATAAGTTCACAGGTTGACCGCCATACCCGCGAGGACGGTGAACCAGCATCAAGCTTGAGTTTGAGTTTGGGAAATAGCCCATGAAAACAAGTCCCTTCCTCACGGATCAAAAAAAATCATTTTTTCAGAATATTGCGTGACTGACCTCTGTTCAACCTGATCAAAGGCCACCGGAATATTCATCGGTTTGCATTAAGCACAGGCGAAGCGTATGCGAAAACGGGCGAATCATTCGTCTTTCTGCCGTATGTCGCGCCTGACATCACTTCAGCCACCTAAAGATTATGCAATATGATTAACAGAATCTTGTTCCTCCACGGCAAATCAAAAAATCATTTTCTCAGAATATTGCGTGACTGACCACTGTTTAACCTGATCAAAGACCACCGGAGTATTCATCGACTTGCACTAAGTGCGTTCGAAGAGTGTACGAATCCATTCTCTTTCTGCCGTATATCGCGCCTGGCATCATTTTGGCTGCCTAAAGGTCATGCAACGTGATTGACAGAATCCTGATCCTTGTGCCACGAATCAAAAAAATCTATTTTTCAGATTATTGCACAACTGAACCGTGTTCAGACAAGACAAATACTGTCGAAATGTTCACCGGATTTCAGTAAGCATATCCGAAAATTGGACGGTCAATTCGTATTTTAACGAATATCAGGCTTGACATCAGTTTGTTTCCAAAAGGCTATTGCTATTTTGTTTTAATTCGATAATTGAATGAAAATTAAAACCAGGCCAGACAAATGTTAAACAAATTTTCATCGACTAAAAATAGTCTTGGCAGAAAAATACAAACGCCATCTATATTTATTCCGAACATTTCGAATGAAATTATTTCATCAACCCAAAGGCTGTCGCAGCTTCTATTAACGCACTTTGATTTGCCACAGGCAAGTCCGAAAAACGAGGCACCAGAAATGCAAATCCGCTCAATCCGTGATATTCCAGACGAAATTAAGTGTGTTGCCGAGCTATATTATGCTGGCAACCAGAACACGGCCTATTCAGAGGCCGAGTCGCTTCACGCTGCAAGGAAAGATTTACGGGAATTGACCGTTTGCGTGCTGCAGCTTTTCGAACAGCCCCCCAGCAGCTTGTACGCCTTCTACGACTCGCTCATTGCCGTCTCATCGGCCCCGCTCAGCACAGAAGGCTTTCAACTTTTGCAATTTGACGGGGATGACGACGAATTTGCAACGATGCTGGCGCATTTGCTCGAAGATGGCACAAAATTTCCATCGACATTTTCAGACAAATCCGTTCATCGAACCAAGAGTAAGCACTTTGCTTTAAGCGGTCCAAAACTCTCAGCACAGGCTCCGAAGTCTGGCACAGATATCAGCCTCAATATCGATCTTGATTTCGATTTCGATATCGACATTGATATTACGCCATCAGCACACTCTGATTCGAAAGAAGCCATTGCCAGTGCGCCTCTTTCGCAGCCGTCATCCTTGCGCCTGATGCCACCGGACATATCCTCCGGAACGGGAAGGACGACACCTTCTATCATGCGTGCAGTGCAGAAATCGCTCCAACACGAAGACTCCCGCAATGCCAAACGCCTTGATAACATGACGAGTGCCTTTTCGCAGGAGGCCATTTCCAGTGCACCTTTTTTGCAGAAATCACCATCGCGGCTAACGCCACCGTCGGATGCATCCTCCGGCACGGGAAAAGCTGCACCTTCTATCCTGCACACTGCACAGAAATCGTTCAAACCTGGAGATTCCAGCAATGCCAGGCGCTTCAGCAGCAAGGCGAGTGCCTTTTCGCAGGAGGCCATTTCCAGTGCACCTTTTTTGCAGAAATCACCATCGCGGCTAACGCCGCCGCCGAATGGCGACAGCAGCCTGGGAAATAACGCCACCGGCTTGGGAAAGGCAGCCCCTTCCATCGTGCGTGCAGCCCAGAAATCGCCTCAACACGAAGACTCTCGCAATGCCAAACGCCTTGCCGAACTCACAAAACTCCGCGCATCGTCATCATTGCCCTGCAGCAACTCGGCGTCCCAGCCATGGAGCCAAAGCAAACCAAAGCAAGCTGAAGACACCCGCCCAACAGCGCACAATCTGGTGCCCATCGCCGCCCCGGAGGCCCGCACAGCAGCCACATGCCACACCACCTCTCACCCTCCCCCCAGCAACAACCATGCGACAGTCGTCCAGATTCAACCCCTCACGCAAGATCAAAGGCGACAGCCAGAGATTCCTGCCAGCCAAACGCGGCCTACAGCTGTTCAGGCCACGCCCGTCCCAGGCGATCGGCGCTCGAACCCTTCCGGCACAGGCCAGCGCACACCCAGCAGTAAAGTTCCCACCCTGGAAACCGACGCCCTGTGCAGCCTCTACCCATTAGCCCGAATTCCTCGCCTGCTCATTGCCATCCATGCAATCGGTGTCCGCTGCGACATGGATGCGCGGACGGGCTTCATCCTGTCACACATCGACGGGAAAACAACTCTGGCAGACCTCATCGACCTTTCTGTATGGCCGGAAACCGAGACAGCCTCCATCATTCTCGCCCTAAAGTCTCAGGGTATCATTACATTCGATGTGACATAACCGGGTTTTTCGCCCTGGTGGTAACACGGGGGAGTCAGCTTCCCTGAACCCGCTGCCCCCTCTTTTCTTCCTGCCGAACGCCGCGCCTGGCATTATGATTAGCTGGTCAAAGATTGTTGCAATTTGCTACCATCTTCTGCTAGTATCTTTCGATCAGTTATCGGCAAAAGATAAGGTGCCAGAGATGCAAATCAGGTCAATCCGTGATATTCCAGACGAAATTAAGAATGTTGTCGAACTATATTATGCAGGCAGCCAAAGTGCGGCCTATTCAGAAGCCGAGTCCCTTCGCGCCGTAAGGAAAGATTTACGGGAACTGGCCGATTGCGTCCTGCAGCTCTTCGAACACGCCCCCGGCAGTATGTTCGCCTTCTACGACTCGCTCATTGCCGTTTCGTCGACCTCACTCAGCACAGAGGGCTTCGACTTCGGCGTAAGCAATCTCATGGGAGATGATGACGACGGCTTCTCAATGCTCCTGACACAATCACTCGAAGACGACACAAAGCTTCCGTCAGTGTTTACCGACAGCTCCGATCAGCACCGCAGCGCAAACAAGAGTTTTGGTTTAAGCGGCCAAAAACTCTCATCGCAGCCTCCAAAGTTTGGCACAGATATCAGCCTTGATATTGATATCGACATTGATCCATCGACATACTCTGACAGCATGGCGAGCGCCTTTTCGCAAAAGGCCGTTTCCAGTGCACCTTTTTCGCAGCAACCTCCCCCGCGGCTGACACCGCTGTCGGACGCGTCGTCCTCCAGCCTGGGAAAGGCTGCACCCTCTATCATGCGCGCCGCGCAGAAGTCGCTCCAACACGAAGATTCCCGCAATGCCAAACGCCTTGCCGAGATCACCAAACCCCGTGCCGCATCGTCATCGCCCAGCGGTGTCCTCACCCCTCCCAGTGTGCCGTCATCAGCCAATCAGGATGCCACACCACTGGCACGAAAACGCACCAGCGGACAAGCAGATACCCATGCCACAGTGCTCAACCTGACACCCATCGCCGTCCCAGAGCCCCACACAGCCTCTTCGCGCTACACATCCGCTTCAGACCAGGCAGCCACACGCCCACCCAGC
>WQTY01000256.1 GCA_009786045.1 Pseudomonadota bacterium
AGAGGGGGTAGCCGCGTATTGGGCCCGGGCCCAATAGCGGCGCAGGGGGAGACTTCCCCCTCAGCATCCGCATCATAAAACCTGGCGGCCCTCGCTATAAACCGCCACAATCTCATGCTCATGCGCAAAATAAAAGCAACGCTCAAACCGCTCACGCAGCGAAAGCCTTGCAGTGCCATACTGCCTGGCATCGCTGACGACGATGGCATGAAGCCTGTCGCCCGCCGAAAATCCCGGCCCGGCGCCAAAGTAGCGCGCGCCCGAACTCGTCGCCAGATAAAATGCCTCCGCCACCGTAAGGAAATTATCCTCCCACTGACTCTCTATGCGGCGAATCTTCGAAGCCCGAATCGCCGACGTCACGATATCCATCATTGAGAGGGATGCCCCGCCCGCAATATCGGACCCCAAAGCCACCCACAACCCCTCATCCAGCATGCGCCGGACGGGCGCCGTGCCGCTGACAAGATTGGTATTGGAATCAGGACAATGGGCCACCAGCACACCATGCGTCTTAAGCGCCTGGCGCTCCCGCGCGTCTGAATGCACACAATGCGCCATGACCGTGCGCGCATTAAACAGGCCATACTTGGCATACGTCTCCCAATACTGGCAGCAATCCGGATGAAGCTCCCGAACCCACGCCATCTCGGAGGTGTTCTCCGACAAATGCGACTGGATGCCAAGCTTGTGCGATTCGGCAATCTGGCCAAGGGCCTGCATGAGCTCATTCGTGCAGGACGGCGTAAACCGCGGTGTCAGAATGGGCCTGACAGACCGAAACTGCCCGCACTGCTCAAGCCATGCCAGCGTATCGCGAATGGAAGACTCGGTCGTCTCCTGAAGCTCAGGCACGCTGTTGCGATCCATGTTGGTCTTGCCCACAAAACCCGTCACCCCGGCGCGCTCAAACTCATCCATCAGAATTATCGTCGACTCCCGGTGAAGTGACGAAAACGCACACACGCGCGTCGTCCCCTTGCGGATCAAATCCCGCGCCAGCGCCCGGTACACTTCCCGCGCATAGTCCGGATCCGAAAACCGCGACTCCACCTTGAACGTATACGTGTTAAGCCAGTCCAGAAGCGGCAGATCCATCCCCATCCCAAGCATCGGGTATTGGGGCGCATGCATATGGACGTCGGCAAACGCAGGCATGACGAGGCACGTGCCAAAATCATCTATCGGGAAATCCCTGTAAACCTCGGGCAGAACCTCATAAACACCCGCAATCACACCCTCCGCCACGACGATATACCCGCCCTGCAGTATCTCAAGCTCACCAAATTTTGGCGCATGGACAATATTGCCATGGACCACCCTCGTATGCTTCATGATTCTCCTTCGACGCCTCTCTCAAATGCCGGCTCAATACTTCGCACCCTGCCCGCCGCCCTTCCAGGTCACCACATACCCGCTGTTGTGCCTCACTCTGACCGCATTGGCAATTGAGAAACTCAATAAAGACCAAGTTTTATGCGGGTTTGACACACATTTGCATACATTTTTACCGCCTGCTCCGGCTGCCGCAGCGAACAGCAAATCCGGCCTGCCGCACGCAAACACAAGCCACACCTTGAGAGCTGTCAGGGCGTATCCTCACATCAAACCGCGTATGGCGTTGCCATACGCTCCGTATGTCATGCCCCAGAAGGGCAATAGCAACCGTAGGGGCGAATAATTATTCGCCCCTACAGGAATCGCAACGGCAACAGCTGATACAACACAACACCTGCCCTAACAGGGGCAACACAATACGAGCGCAGGGCAACGCCCTGCCGAGACAAGAATTTGAATTTTTAAGATCAATGCGGTAAAGCGCCCCGGGAATTTTGGCGACAGCCGCACGGGCACTTCGAGAGGTGGAAACATGGGAAAGCCGCTCATTATCATTGAGTCAATCAATAAAATTAAGACGATACAGAACTTCCTCAACAACGACTACAAAGTCATTGCCAGCGGCGGGCACATTAAGGATTTGCCCTCCAAATCGCTGGGCATAGACATCGAAGAGGGGTTTGCGCCGAAATACGTCACGCTCCCCAAAAAGACGAAGGAAATCGCCGAAATCAAAAAGTGCGCCAGCGAGGCAGATGTCGTCTACCTGGCAACAGACGCCGACAGGGAGGGCGAGGCCATTGCGTGGCATGTGGCCGAAATCATCCGCTCTCTTGGCAAAAAGGCGCCGCCGATTTATCGCATCCGCCCAAACGAAATCAGCAAAAAAGCCTTCGACAAAGAACTCGCCCAGCCCAGCCAGATCAACCAGGAACTCTACGACAGCCAGCAGGCACGCCGGGTACTGGATCGCCTCGTCGGCTACCAGATCAGCCCCATCCTGTGGGACAAAGTCCGCCGGGGCCTCTCTGCCGGCCGGGTACAGTCGGTAGCGGTTCGCCTCATCGTCGACCGCGAAAACGCCATACGAAATTACCTCAAAAAGGAATACTGGGAAATCCTGGCCCGCCTGGCCTCTCAGGAAGGCGCAAAGTTCGATGCCCGCCTCGTCGCCGATGCCACACGCACGATCTACTCCGATGCCACCAGCGTCGAAAAGCATCACCCCAACGGGGTCATCACCTCGGAACAGGAAGCCGCCGCCTATGTGAGCCAATCCCTGGCGGCCCCGTTTATCGTTAAAAAAATCGAGAAAAAACCCAACCTCACCTATCCCCGTCCGCCCTTTACCACCGTCGAAATGTGCGCCACGGCCTCCACCCAGTTTCGATTCAAATCCAGCAAAACCATGTCCCTGGCACAGAAACTGTTCGAAGGCGTGGATCTCGGCCCGGAAGGCGCAACGGGCCTCATCACTTACCTCAGAACAGACTCCGTACGCATCTCTGACGATGCCGCCGCACAGTGCCGCGACTACATCAAAGCGCAGTTCGGCACGGCTTACCTGCCCGCCGCGCCCGTCTCCCACGATGCCGAGGGCGATGCCGAAAAAAAACGGAAAAAGAAGAAGGAAAAAGACGCTCAAAACATCCAGGACGCACACGAGGCCATCCGCCCCACGAGCGTCACGCGAACCCCCGACGCCGTCAAACCCTACCTCACGCCCGATCAGTACAAGCTCTATACCCTCATCTGGCGCCGATTCGTGGCCTCCCAAATGAAACCCGCCATCTCAGACGTGACCACCGTCCGCATCGAAAATGGCGCGCTCGAATACCGGGTTTCCGGCTCGGTGCGCGTCTTTGACGGATACCGGCGCGTCATGGATGACACCAAACGAAGCGGAGACGCCGAAACCACTGAAGGAGACGAGGGCAGCGATGGCAAGGAAAAAGTCCTGCCGCCGCTTCGCGAAGGCGAAACGCTGACCTGCCGGAGCGTCGACAAACTGCAGTGTTTTACACAACCCCCAAGGCGTTTTACAGAATCAGCCCTCCTGACCGAACTCAAAGCCCGCCAGATCGGACGCCCCTCCACCTACGCCCCGACGCTCTCAAACATCCAGGACAAGGGCTACGTCGAAACCGTCAAGAACTCGCTGCTCCCAACCGAACTCGGCGAACTGGTGACGGGCCTGCTGATCGAAAATTTTAAAAACATCATGGACATCGAGTTCACTGCCGATACAGAAAAAAAACTCGACAGAATCGCCATGGGCGAAGCCGACTGGGTCCAAACCCTCGCCGATTTCTACGCCCCCTTCAAAGCCTCACTCGACAAAGCCTCCAAAGACATGCGCAATGTCAAAACAGAGGCCGAAAAAACCAACCTCACGTGCGACAAGTGCCAGTCCGAAATGGTCATCAAGTGGGGGAAAAACGGACACTTCCTGGCCTGCTCCAACTACCCGGCATGCAAAAACACGATGGAGTTCGCGCGCAAAGAAGACGGAACCATTGAGCCTCGCCAAAAGACCCTCGAAGTCAAAGGCACATGCTCAGACTGCGGCAAACAGCTCATCGTCCGAACCGGAAAGTTTGGCCGCTTCCTGGCCTGCGCCGGCTACCCGGCATGCAAACACACCGAACCCTATCCCCTCGACGTCGCCTGCCCCAACGACGGATGCGACGGAAAACTCGTCCAGAAACGCACCAAACGCGGCAAAATCTTTTTCGGCTGCAACCGCTACCCCGACTGCACCTACTCGACCTGGAACGAACCCACCACGCAGATGTGCGAAAACTGCCACGAAAGTCACCTGGAGATCGTCCGACAAGCTCGCTCGTCCGCCTTGCTCTGCCCCAAATGCGCCTTCTCAAAGCCCCTTGAGCCGGAAGATTGAGGGGGCAGCGCCCCCTGCGCCGCTATCGGCATAAGGGCGGTTCGCGAACCGCCCCTACATGCCGATACGCGGCTACCCCC
>WQTY01000257.1 GCA_009786045.1 Pseudomonadota bacterium
TTGTTGAGGATAGGGCAATGGGGAGGAAGGTGTGAGCCTGGCATGGATGGTGGGGAGGGGGAGCGTTAAGCGATGCGAAGCATCGCAGGGGGTGTGGGGGAACGCGTTCCCCCACAAAAAACCAAAAAAGCGGGGCGTTGCGGGGCCGGCGATTGAGGCCCCGCATGGGGGGTAGACGCGTATCGGCCTGTAGGGGCGACCGTCCCGGTCGCCCGTGCGACGNAGTCGCCCAGGCCGATAGCGGCGCAGGGGGNGCGGCCCCCTTTCACAGAGGGTTTTCACGGGAGCGTTCCGCCTGGTTTCAGAAATCTGTCTTTCGCCTGAAGGATGCGCTGGGCCGATTCGAGGATGCGTTCGGCAAGGCCCGGATCCTGCCTGGCTTCATCGAGGATCTGTTGGGCCAGGGGAAGCCAGAGGTATTGGGATTTGCAGATGAGGAAGGCGTCCACGCCTGCGCGCAGACCCAGGATGACGGCTTTCAGGCAGCTAAAATTATCGGCAATGGCACTCATTTCGAGGTCATCGCTGACGATGATGCCGTCAAATCCAAGTTCGCCCCTCAGGATATCGCGCATAAAGCCTGGTGAGAGCGTGGCCGGGAAACGCTCGCCGATCTGAGGAAGCCGGATGTGTGCGGACATGATCATGGGGATGCCTGCGTCAATGGCTGCTTTGAATGGCCTGAATTCGATCTGGCGCAGGCGTGCCAGATCATGCATGACAATGGGGCTATCGGTGTGGCTGTCGGTATCGGTGTCGCCGTGCCCGGGGAAGTGTTTTCCGCACGGGACGACGCCTGCCTCCAGGTGCGCCTGGATGACGGGGAGCGCGTGGGCAATGACGCGTTCGGGGGTTGTGCCAAAGGCGCGATCGGCGATGATGGGGTTTTTAGGATTCGTATGGATGTCGAGCACGGGCGCAAAATTGAGATTAAAGCCAAAATCCCTGAGCTGAGCTGCGGTTTTTGCCGCAATGGCATACCCCTCTGCAGGCGTCATCTCTGAGATGTGCATGGCCGGGGGAACAGGGTCAAATCCGAGCTTTGGTCCAAGCCGCTGAACCTTGCCGCCTTCCTGATCAACAGCAACCCATGGCGCACAGACGGCCGAAAGTTCGTGGATACTCTGGGTCAGCTCGCGAAGCTGCGCCTGAGAGGTCATGTTGCGTGAGAAGAGCACGACGCCGCCAACGCTGCCTTTTGTCAGAGCACCGCGAAGCGGCGGCGTCAGCTGCGTACCCTCAAAACCAACAATGAGGATCTGGCCAATGGCATGTTTGAGACTGATTTCCGACATGGTCATCCTTTAGTTTTTTTCGTGGGGGAACTGCCCCCTTTAATTAGGGGGACGCCAGCGAAGCTACCAGGGGGTGTGGGCAGAGGGCGAAGTACACCATTATCGGCACGGACAGCAATATATTCCCTGTCGCACACCAAACGCAACATGTGCTAAGAAGTGCCTGGCAAGCGCTGAAGACGCATGGTGACGGCTTCAGCCCTGTCATGCACTTGCCATGCAGGGTATGCGACCACAAACAACACACTTTGCCACTTCATCCACAAGCGATACGAAGTATCGCAGGGGGTGTGGGGGAACAAGTTCCCCCACATAAAAAAAGAAAACCGAAAATATGGATTCACACGCTGCTCAACTCACCGATTTGCTCCAGATCCTCGTCACCGAGGGTATTCTGAGCGAACCCCAGGCTCAGACCATCCGCATTCGCCAGGGGGCTATCCGCGCACTGATTCGGAATGAAAAGCAGCATCATGCGCCGCGATATGAAGTCTCGGCTGTCGAAATCATCCTGGGATCCGGGTCAACAGATGCGCAGGGCGCACCGCTCGAAGAAGAGCGAATCATGGCAGCCTGGGCCAGGATCATCGATATACCCTATGTGCGAATCGACCCCCTCCGGCTCGATGCCAAACTCATCACCGAATCTTTCAGCCATGCCTTTGCGCGCAACAACGTCCTTCTGCCGCTTTCGGTTCAGGGCGACGAGCTGACCCTTGCGACGGACAAGCCCAATTTCGAGGCACTTCGCAGTACGCTTCGCGCTTCTCTGCGCCACCGGCCAAAATTCGTCCTGGCCTCCAAAACGTCCATCCTGCGCTCCATTTCGGAAGTCTACGGTTTCCGCACCAGCGTCACGGCCGCAGCCAGCGAGCAGGCTTCTGCGACCACTCAGGCACAACTGGCGCTCGGAAATCTTGAGCAGCTCGTTTCCGTCCGTCAGCTCGAAGAGATTGACGCCTCCGACAGCCACATTATCAACGCCGTCGACTATCTCCTCAACTATGCGTTTACCCAGCGCGCCTCCGACATCCACCTCGAACCGCGGCGTGAACAGAGCGTCGTGCGTTTGCGCATCGACGGCGTCCTGCACGAAGTCCACAAACTCCCGATCCTCGTCCACGCCCCTATTCTGTCTCGGTTCAAAATGCTGGCACGCATGGATATCGCCGAGAAGCGCCGTCCCCAGGACGGGCGCATCAAGACAGAATTCCAGGGCCAGGAAGTCGAGCTTCGCGTCTCGACCATGCCCGTGGCTTTTGGTGAAAAAATGGTCATCCGCATTTTCGATGCCAGTAAACTCTATCATGGTTTGGATGGCATCGGCATGAACGCGTCCGAGCTTGCAAAATTTCAGCGCATGCTCGCGGCACGAACCGGCCTCATTCTCGTCACGGGCCCTACCGGCAGCGGAAAAACCACGACCCTCTACAGCGCCCTCCGCGCGCTTCACAGCCAAAACGTCAATATCACCACCATTGAGGATCCCGTCGAGATGGTGAACGATGCCTTTAACCAGGTTCAGGTCCACCCTAAAATCGGCCTCGACTTCAGTGCCGCGCTGCGAACCGTTCTTCGTCAGGATCCCGACATCATCATGGTGGGCGAAATACGCGATGAGGAAACGGCGCATATGGCCGTTCAGGCAGCCCTGACAGGACACCTCGTTCTGACGACGCTGCACACCAACGATGCCGCTTCTGCCATTACCCGGCTCCTCGACCTCCAGGTCGCCCCCTTCCTGCTCTCCTCGTGCCTTCTCGGATGCATTGCTCAGCGGCTGGTGCGAAAAATCTGTCCCAAGTGCCGTACCGACCAGCCGCTCAGCGAAGACGGCATGCGCATGCTGGGAATGCGCGCAAGTGCCTCCCAGTCGGAACAGCTCATCGTTTCGGAAGGCAGCGGATGCCTGGATTGTCGAAAAACCGGCGTGTACGGACAAATCGGCATCTTCGAGGTTCTCGAAGTCAACGCCAACCTGCGCCGGCTCATCCACGACGGCGTCAACGCCGAGCACATCAAGCGTGCAGCCTGTGCCGACGGCATGGACACGCTCTTTGAAAGCGCCCTGAGCAAGCTTGGCGCCGGTATCATTCCGCTTGGCGAAGTCGTGCGCGTTCTTGGGCTGAGTGAGAAATAAGATTCTTTTTTCGTGGGTGTTGGCCGTTCCCCCACACCCCAGTAAAAATATGTGCAGATTGTTTTCTCTTGCTTGCAATTCAGGGTATGCGGCCATAAACAACGCATTTTGCCACTTCATCCACAAGCGATACGAAGTATCGCAGGGGGTGTGGGGGAACAAGTTCCCCCACATAAAGAAAAAAGGTAGTTTGTCCTCATGATCATATTGGCAAGTGCCTCCCCGAGGCGAAAAATGTTGCTGGAGAGTGCGGGTCTGACATTTCGGGTCGAAGCTGAACCCATTGACGAAACTCAGCAGGCAGGCGAAACGCCCCTGCAATACGTCCGGCGTCTTTCTTCCAGAAAAGCACAGGCCGTCAGCCATCACCATGAAACCGAAAGAATCTTCGTCATCGCCGCAGACACCATCGTCGTTCATGAAGGCATCATCCTCGGGAAACCCGCCGATACGCAAGAAGCCCATGCTACGCTTCGCCGTCTCAGTAACACCGTGCACACCGTCATGACAGGCGTCTGCGTCATTGACGTCGCCCGAAAACACACCAAACAATTTGTCTGCGAAACACGCGTTCACTTCGCAGCGCTCAGCGACGAAGGCATTGCACGATATATCAAAACCGGCGAACCCCTCGACAAGGCCGGCGCATACGGCATACAGGGCCGGGCAGCCATGTTCGTCACACAAATCGAAGGCTCCTACACCAACGTCGTAGGGCTCCCGCTGTGCGAAACCCTGCGTGCTCTCGAAAATCTCTCTGCCATCCGATGCCTTTAAGGGGGCGGCCGCCCCCTGCGCCGCTATGGCCGCATGCGGCCATACGCGGCTACCCCCATAGCGGGGCCTCAGTCGCCGGCC
>WQTY01000258.1 GCA_009786045.1 Pseudomonadota bacterium
GGATTCCGCGTGGGAGTGTGACCTGTATCTGCGGGGGGTCGGGCTGCGGCAAGTCAACGTTTTTGCGTGCGACGCTGGGGCTTGTGCCGCGAAAGGGGGGAAGCTCCCGTGTATTGGGAGAAGACGTCAACAGCCTTGAGGGGAACGAACGTTCGTCTTTTCTGAGCCGCGTCGGGTTTATGTATCAGAATGGCGGTCTCATCAATTCGCTCACAATTTACGAAAATCTCAGGATTCCGCTCATTGCCCACACGACGCTGGACACCCGAATTATGGATGAACTTGTCTACCATAAGCTTGCGCAGGTTCAGCTCACGCATGCCGTCCACCTGTTGCCGGGCGAGCTCAGCGGCGGCATGCTCAAGCGAGCGGGCTTTGCGCGGGCAATCATTCTGGAGCCGGAACTTGTGCTCAGCGATGAACCGTCGGCAGGGCTGGATCCCGTCACGGCGGCGGATTTGGACGCGCTCATGATCAGGCTTAAGGAAGAGCTCGGCATCACGCTTGTCGTTGTGACGCATGACCTGGACAGCATTCGGCGCATTGCCGACAGGATCGTCATGCTTGACAAAGGTTATGTCAGGTTTGACGGGCCACTTAAGGAGGCTCTGGCATCCAATGACCCCATGGTGACGCATTTCTTTCATCGGGAACCGAGTCAGGGGCATGCAGGCATTTCCAGTCTGTGGGATGTCTCTCAGCAAAAGGGGGCTAAAGGATAATGGCTGCAACCCGTTCACAGAAGATACGCCTTGGCATTTTCCTGATCGTGTCGACGACGATTTTACTGTCATCACTCGTTTATCTGGTGGGAGCCAGCATGTTTAAGATTCGCGATGAATATATCGTCGTGCTGCATGGCGGGTCTGGCGGCATAGAGGCTGGGGGACAGGTGCGCTTTAATGATATTGTCGTGGGCCGTGTCGAACGTGTACGGCTCGACCGCGATGATCCAAGCAGGGTGATTGTCAACATCAGCCTTGAGCATGATACGCCTGTGACTGCCGACACCATCGCGACACCCGAAATGACGGGTATTACCGGGTCAAAAATGCTTTCCCTTCGCGGAGGGAGCAAGACGTCGCAGCGGCTGAAACCAGGCGACGAGATCCCTTCTGCAGAATCCGATTTAAGTCACCTTACGACCAAGCTCTTTGATATTTCGACAAAATTGGAGCGTCTGCTTGAGAACCTTGTGAATATTACCGATACCGACAATGCCCAGCGTCTGGCAAGTGTTCTGGCGGATGTTGAGTCGATGTCGACAAACCTTAGCAGCATGGTTGCGAGCAATGCGCCGCTGGTTGGCGGGCTCATGGTTGACCTTCGAAGTCTTCTTGCCAATGCCGATGTCACCCTCACGGGCATTCAGAGTACGGTTCGATCTGCGGAGCAGGCTGTGACCAGGATTTCGAGCCAGCAGAATATTCGCCGTGTGGAGAATATCATTGATGGTGCCGGTATCCTGATGGCCAATCTTTCTGCCAGAACCAGCGAGGATGAGCTGGGCAGGACGATCGCATCGATCAATCGCCTGGCAACCGATACCAACGTTTCGGTCATGCGGATCAGGGACGATTTGCGCCGCATCATGGTTGAGCTGGAAACAAGCGTTGAGAATATCAATGAGTTTACCCAGATACTCATTGATAATCCTTCGGTTCTCATCAGTGGCCGAAGCGAAAAGGAGCGCCGATTGCCATGATTTTTGCCAAGCCTTCCCGGGGGTGGACACTGCATCGCCTCTTTTTTGTGCTGATCATGCTGGTTTTAGCCACGTTGTCTTTGTCGTGTTTTGGAAGCAAAGCGCCCGAAAGAATCTACTACAGCATTGATTACGCGCTTGGCAGCCAGCCTCGCTATGAGACGCCAAAGTACAATGCTTCCGTCGTTGTGTCTAATGTGACCATCGCCAGAGCTTATGATCGTCAGGAGATCGTTTACCGTACCAACCCCTACGAGTTTCAGTATTACTGGTACAGGCTCTGGGCTTCAAAGCCACACAGGATGTTGCGGGAACTCATTGTACAGCACCTTCGCTATGCACAGATTTTCTCCAAAGTCACACTCGTTGTCGAAGATCGGCTGCCGGACTACATGCTGGAAGTCGAGATTTTAGCCATTGAAGAGCTTGATGTCACTGAAAAGGACTGGTACGCCCGCCTGGCACTTCGGATGACATTGACGAGGTTTTCGGATGGGCAGGCCGCATGGGTTTATCAGTTTGACGCCAAGCAGCCTGTGGCAAGCAATCAGCCTGTGTTTGTCGTCAAAGCCATGAGTTCACTCCTGGATGACGAACTGACGAAGGCATTCATGGATCTGGACAGGAAAATTGCCTCATCCGAAGCTGCTGGCGGTGCGCCGCAGAGGCATCTGCCCAAACCTCCGGCGGCTGATGACAGAGATGAGGGGGCTGAGCGCGAGGATGGGCTTTCCCCTGCAGGCATCAGTTCTGGGAAAGACATCACGGAGACTTCGGGCAACTCTTCGCAGGATCCTGCAGCGCCGGTCAGGGCAGAGCCTCGTGCAACGCTCAGGAACAGACCAAAAAAATAGTACCACATGGGATAAAGTGCCATGCTGATGAGTTTTGAATACATGGTCAAACGTCTTCTTCGTTCCCTGCCATGTCTGTGTTTTATGATGGCAATGGGCGGGGAGGCGGCATTTGCCCAGTCCGATGGACTGACATCTGAGCGCTGGCAGGGGATTGCGACAAGTCAGCCCGTTGAGGCGCAGGATGCGGAGTCATTGCGGCAAAGCCAGACCTGGCTCATGCCGGATATTCAAACGCAGATTCTTCGTGACACGCAGCTTAACACTGTCTCAAAGGGAGGCATTTTTGTCGCCTCCATGACAGGCGGCCTCAATGAACCCAGGTATCAGGTTATGGATACAGAGGGCAGCATCGTTGCGGACGCCTATACGGGATCTGTCACCTACGTTCCCGAAGGTGATTATGTGGTGGCGGTGGGCAGCCCGGTGGCCGTGGAACGTTTGGAGTTTGATGTCACGGTGGTGGAAGGCGGGGTAACGATTGTCCCGGTCGAATGGTCCGGGCTCCGCGTTAAGGTCGTGGATGCCCAGGGCTCGACCATTCGGGCGAGCTACGAAATCGTTTCGCTGCCGGAGCGCGGTTATGTGGGGCTGGGGAGCGGTGCACTTCTTGCCGAGGGGGAGCGCCTCTCGACATGGCTGCTTTGGCCGGGGAAATACATGATTTTATCCGTTGGCGAGGGGTATCAGGCCAGGAAAAACTTCATTACCGTCGAGCTGAAACCGGGAGAGCTGTCGCGGGTGACACTCGTCATCGACGAAGAAACCGGCGACATCCTCGGAGGCGGAGAAGTCGACAGTATTGATGATGTGCCAGCAGAGTCTCGCTGGTGGTCGGTTGGGCTTTTGGCAGGTGGTTCGATCCGATTCAGCCAGAATGATAATGTCATTGGCAGGGCCGTTGGAAAACTTCTCGATTTAAGCGTCTTTGCCGAGTCCTTTTTCATGATGAATCTTGCCAAAAACTTTCTGTATGCCCGGCTTAATGCCGAAATCGGCGGCACGTTTCGCCTGGATAACAGGCCGTTCATCCCGACGGTCGACAATCTCAGCCTGGAGATTCTCTATGCCTACCGCCTTGTCGAATGGTTTGGACCCTATGCCCGGTTTTCTTTCGAATCGAACATGGCACCTGCCTATCAGGAATTCAACACACCCTACACGGTTCATGTTTACGATTTCGCTCAGAATATCGCCAAAATCGAGAACGATAAGCTCGACACGAGGCTTTCTCCGTCCTTTTCGCCCATTACGCTTAACACAGGGCTTGGGGGGCGGTTTGATCACGCCTTTGGGTATTGGCTCAAGCTCAACGCACGCCTTGGCGTGGCGTATCGATATGTCATGGCACGGGATCTTTATGTCGTCCACGATACGGACAATACAGACCGCATCGTGTCCCTGTATCCTGTGACATCAAGATCCCAATTTGGCCTTGAGGCGGCGCTTAACATTGAGTCGACGCCCATCCACTGGTTTACCATCAAGGCCGGTGCCACCGTGCTTGAGCCGTTTGATGACTGGCGCAAACCCGTATACGACGTTAACCTGGCAGCAGCCATCCGCCTGAGTTCGATTGCCTCCATCTCTTATTCGCTTCGCCTGCGGTATGATTATCAGATGCTCGACAAGCTTCAGCTGGAACAATCTGTTCAGCTTCGTTTTTCGTATAAATTTTTCTGATTTGAAATAATAGTTTCATGACTGCGGGTTGGGTGTGGAAGGGGGCAATGC
>WQTY01000259.1 GCA_009786045.1 Pseudomonadota bacterium
GAAAGGGGGGGGGGCCGATACGCGGCTACCCCCTCTGCGGGGACNCCCCGCAACGCCCCGCTTCTTCGGGGGAGCATCGCTCCCCCGAACCCCCTGCGATACTACGTATCGCTTTGGGAAATAAATTGTTGCCTTTGGATTGAAAGGATTACCCCTTTGAATGTTCCTGGCATTGGGTTGGCTACGAAGTGCCTTGCCATTTCACCCACAGGCAATGCCGCAAGGCATTGCAGGGGGTGTGGGGGAGCGATGCTCCCCCACAAAAATAAAAGGCGCGGCGTATCTGTGCCCTCAGATAGCCGCGCCCGCCCGCGTATTGCCCCAAACGGGCAATAGCGGGCGTCCAAAAACAAAAATGCACCCGGGCCATCGGCGTCGGGTGCTAAATGTTCTGAGGAAATTACCCCAAAACCTGTGCCGCGAGGCACTGGCTCTGCCTAGCCATTCGTCATGGCATCGACTTCCGCGCGAGCGGCTTCGAGCTCACGATCAACGCTGTCATTGGATGCAGCTGTCTCCGTTTTTCTTTCGATTTTGCCATACATATTGTCTGCATTCTCGGTGTCCTGCACCAGCAGGTACATGTTATAACCAGGCACCAGCACCCACCAGCCCGAAAGCCCCACATCGTGCAGGCGTCGAATGCTCGCAAAAAGCAGTGATAACTGCATTAAAACACATGCGATCCAGCCAAGGATTGGAATAACAGACGCAACTATCGCAGCAAGCATAAGGACGACGAGATAAGAAAAGTAATCTTCGCGAATCATGCGGCCGTTGACTTTAAAAAAATCCTTCTTGGCGATGGCCAGGCCTTTGTTAAAAACGCCGGAAAAATTGTGCTGGTACATACCTTACTCCTTGAAAAAACAAATATGCGACAATTTCAGGAACGAGACTTCGCTCTGATTTTGGTTGCCTATTTACCACAAACATGCCCTTTGGCGCAATGAAATTACATCTGTTCTGCATCGCCTTAGAAGGAGAGCAAGTCGAGCATTGCCAGGGGCCGAAGCGGCTGCATGGCATAGTCAATCACGCGCATTTCGGGGGCAAAATCCCGCCTGAAGTGTGCATTCAGCCACTTCAGCTGCGAAAGGGACGGTGCCAGATTAACGGGGCTCAGAAGGTGCTTTAAGCGCACCATGGCATTGGCGTGGGGCGCATCGGCAAGCACATTGCTGTTGGCAATCTGCTGCAATGCGTAGAAAATGCCATCGCGGGCCTGAGGTGCAAACACGTCGACGCCAACGACATAGACATTGGTATGGGGTGTTTTTCCGGCCTCAACCGCCCTGCGAACGGCACGAACAGGGACATTGCTGCTGAGACCGCCATCGCAAAGCCGATACAGAGACTGCGCTTTGAGCAGGGCGTCGAGGGCCTCATAGCTCTGATAGTGATTGTGGGGTACTTCATAGGTCAGAATACCGGGCACCAGCGCCGAAAATGCCACCCCGTCCGCGGCGGTCATCAGAGACGAATCCTCATCCAGACCAAGGACGATCTCGCGCGTGACCTGCTCGGCCGTCAGCATGCGTGCTACCTGTGCAGCGCGCTCAGCCGCTCGCTGGAAAGTCAGCTGCGTCATCTGCCAGACCGAAGACACAATGCCCAGTCCACGCGGCTCAAAAGATTTGACGACCCTGGATTCCCGCGCTATCCCCGTCGTCACACAACCAAAGGGAATCTTGAGTTCCGCAAAAGAAGGCATGCCATCCCATCCCAAACTCTGGGTAAAGCAACGGATGACCGACATAAAATCGACGCGACAGAGAGCGGGCAGCCCGTGCCGGGATTTTCCGAGGTAAGGTGCCATGTTTTTGGATATCCGCCACCAGCTTGGCAGCTTCAGCACCGAGCTTGCCGCATCATAATCAACCTGAATGGCACGCAAATAGCCCATCAATGCGCCCAGCGAAGTTCCCACAATCAGGGATGGGCGATGGCGCTGCTCCTCAAGCCACTGGAAAAGGCACAGATGCACAAACCCCGTCCCGCCGCCGCCGCCAAGCGCCAGGCATAACAACTTCTGGGAAAGTGCATCCTGGAGCGAAAACTCATCCAGCCCCGGGCATTGCCTGTATAAATCCCGGAGCGTTGTCCTCAGCATCCGCGCAAGTGCCGGGTAAAACTCCAGCAACGAGGCACGTTTCCATTGTCCCTGCCA
Organism: Pseudomonadota bacterium; assembly: GCA_009786045.1. GTDB lineage: Bacteria > Myxococcota_A > Bradymonadia > UBA4248 > UBA4248 > WQTY01. The sequence continues at coordinate 2,171 of WQTY01000259.1, forward strand.
GGCGTAAACGCCCGTCGAAGCATTGCCCTCGAAGAACTGCCATCCCTCATGAGACAATAAGTGCATTTTCTCAAAAAGGGCAGTCCGAAATTCTTCCAGCACACCATCCAAAGCAATGCTCTGGCCCGCGCGAGTCCTGATGACCGATGTACTCGCAAGGCGAAGTGCATACGCATAGGTGGAGCGGACAATGTCATCAAGTATCTCTTTGCTCAGTGCACGATCACGCTCGAAAGCGCGCTCAAGTTCGTGCATGTCCTGAACGGTGACGGGGGAGTTTGACATAATTCAACGCTTCCATCTGTCTGACTGTGTCCGGCACAAGACAATTTCCATAGCGTGCCGTGCCTCCTTCTAGCACATTTTTTTCTGGATGCGGCATTTTGAAGAAGCGAATATGATGCTGAAGGCATGGCAGAAGGGGTCACCGTTTTCTCAGAGCCTTTCCAATCCGAGGAATGCGCTTGACCATGCCCCGAAATGGGGTAAAATTCGGCAGAATTTTGAGATGTGGAAAGGGGGTGGATCAGGCATGACAGAGCACAGGGACACAAGGCGAGGCAAGGGTATAAAACCATCTGGAAAGCTTCGCGTAAGGGCGTGTTGCCAAACAGGCGGATCTTTGGCCGCAGGCTGTCTTTGCGAAATTCTGCGCCACAAGACATCGAAGCACCCTAAGCTGCCGCCAGTGCCACACACTTCTCCCTGTGTTTCCGCTGTACCTGCGCCGCCGGCGGATCTTCAGGATTTGGGTTCCCAACCCTTGTCCGGCGAGGCCAGTGCCGTGCAAAGTCCTCAAATTCTCTCCCCGCGAACGGCAGCCAAGCGCGATTCGGAGGGGCTTGAGGCTACCGTTGACCTTCGCACACAACTGACAAACCTGTCCATACGGCGCGCGGGACGCCGCCCGGATTGGTTCGACTTCGAGCCGCTGCCATTGAAAGGAAGAGTGCGGCAGTGCCATCAGCTGTTCTGGCGGATCGCAGAAGCGCAGGATGCCAGAAAAAAACTCTTTGTGGCCATCCATGCGCCCGAAGGTATGGGCAAGACCTTTTTCCTGGCACAACTCTATGCAAGACTCAGCCAGGCAAACGAAAGCATCGTGGTGTTGTCGCCTCCTTTGGCCAACACTCGCAGGCCATTCGCTGCTCTGCGTAATATCCTTGAGCAGCGTTTCTATCTGTCGGGCAAAGCGACCGCTGAGAATCTTAAGCGGCAAATCGACAGCGCCTTCCGTTCCATTCTCCCCGACGAAACCGTGGCCCGTGCGGTCATCGGCGAGCTTCTGCCGCTTTGGGAATCTGCAAAAGACGAACCCGGTTCGGGTGAGCCGGAGCATGATACCGCCCAAACTCAGATCATGGCAAAAGAGGCTTGCCGGGAGCGGGCTGCGACGCAGTTTGTTGACCCGCTCAGCGTACTCTTCCACCACGATCTCCAAAAAAATCGAATCGTCATCGTCCTTGATGATGTCGAGCGATATGACACACAGAGTCTGGAAGCACTCGCCCTGATGTTTGCCCGTTTTGAAGATGTCCCCATCGCATTCATTGTCACAACGGGCGACAAAGCACAGTTGCCCGATTGCTTTCGCACTTGTCACATTGACGATCTTCGTCTGCACTCTATCGGCGATTCTGACCTGACCGCTGTGGCGCGGCATGCCCTTAAGCAAATGTCGAGGAATCGCGAAAAGCTGATCATTCCACCCGATCTCTGCCGCCTGGTAGCTCAAACCGCCTATGGATCTCCCAAGCGCGTGCTCGAAACCATGCTCAGCAAGTTCACCCCGTACAGCATGCTTCTGTGGGGCGAATCCCTCGAAGCGCTCAAGCGCCAATCCATTCCGGGGGAACTTGCGCTCGATCTCGACGAACGCCTGGCGGTGTGTGATCCCGATCAGCGCCAGCTTCTCGACCTGGCATCCATACTCAACGCACCGTTTACGGCACACACCATGGACGCCATCCTTGGCGGTCAGCCTTCGAGCTTACGAACACTGAAATTCCTGCGGGAGGCGGGTTTTCTGGATATTTCGGACGAGCCTCTGGCACAGAATACGACAACCTACGTGTTTAAGCACGAG
>WQTY01000260.1 GCA_009786045.1 Pseudomonadota bacterium
CTATCTGCTGTGCAGATACGCCGCGCCTTTTATGATGGCACAGGGGCGAGCATAGCGGCGCAGGGGGCGTTGCCCCCTCACAAAGCCTCCTTCTCCAGGGGCGATGGTGCTGGCTCCCACGGGCCGGTTCTGACATTGAACTTGTTGATCTTATCGGCTCAATACGCGATAACGTGTGGCTGTACGTATTGCCATGACCAGGAGAAGTTCATGCCTTTGCTCAAATCTTTAGCTTACGCGCTCTTTATGGTTTTCTTGTGTACGGCGCCGATTTTGGCCAATGCGCAGGACGTTTCGTATCTCATTGACATCCCAAACGTGGAGAATGATACGAAGACGTTTACTTTTACCAAGGCATTTCGCGAGATGTTCAGCGAGGCCGGCAATATCGTATTTACTGAAGAGGAAATGCTTCGTTCTGCACGGGAGCTGGGTTATGCCGGCACCTATTGGACGAATCCGCAGAGTATCAAAGCACTGAACAAAAAACTTCGGCATGATGCGGTGATTCGCGTTGTTTTTCAGAGTACGAAAAAGTCCAATTCGCTTATCATTTATATATATAATGCATACACTGGCGAATTGTTGGCCGAGTTTGAGCGCAAGCTCCAGAGGAAGGACAGGCTGTCGACGGCAGACAGGCGGGCGCTTATGAGCGGTATCATGCCGGTGCTGGCCGAGATTGATCCGTCCGTGGTGCCGATTGAGATTACGATCAAAGTTGTTTCTGTGCCCGAAGGGGCGGCAGTGATGCGAAATGGGCTTGAGATAGGCAGAACGCCTTTCGCGTATACGACGTCGATTCAGGATGAGGGGAATGAGGAGCAGTGGGTGCTGGCGTATCCTGACAGAGAGCCGGTTGTTCAGACCATTGCCATGGATCGCTCCGGGAGCTATGAGGTTTTTCTGCCTGAGCCTGAGCTGCCAGAACCTGAAGGGAGCTTTACCGGCGGTCATCGCGTGCTTTTGGTGGGCTTCAATGTCAGTCCGACGATTCGTCAATTGAAATCCTCCGCAAAGGAGGGGGATGTTTTTTCGTATACGACGCAGGCCTATCCGACGTTCTCCTTCGATCTTGAGTTCTATCCGCTGGCGCTGTTTGTGGAGAACGACTATCTCAAGGGGTTGGGGTTCATTGCCAGCGTGGGTTATGGCTTCCTGGATACCTCCCTGCGCATTCACAATGCGTCCAGCACAGATAACCAGTGCAGGAATAACGATGACGGCACCGTGACATGTTCGACTTCATATTTGCGTTTCAATATCAATCTCATCTACAGGCTTTTGCTTCAGAAAGGCGAGGATGGGCTCGATCCCAAAGGGCTGGCACTGGATTTCCTGGTGGGTTATCAGATGAGCCGCTTTGAGCTCAAGAGGAATCCGCTTTATACTGGCCACATATACGATGGTTTGCAGCTGGGAACGCGTTTTTCTACGCCCCTCGGGCTTGAGCAGCTGCGTTTGCAGATTGGCTTAAACTTTAACATCAACCTTGCACATGGCGATATTTTCATGGTTTCGCGCTGGGGGAGCCGTGTCGACAGCAGCTGGGGCATGAATACATCGCTTGCCATGACCTATGATATCTGGAAAGGGATATTTGTTCGTGCCGGATATGCCTTTACGTACCATGGCAACCAGTATAAGGGCAACGGCTGCCTGAATGCGCAGTGTACGCTTCCCATCAATGCTTCGAGCAATGATTTCTATCACGAGATCATGTTTGGCTTTGGCTACATGCTGTATTGATGCCAGGTTTGTGGCTTTTCAACGGGCGACCGGGACGGTCGCCCCTGCGTGGGTGGCGTGGCCGCAGAAATGGTATTATGTATCGCGAAAGACCGGAATGGGTGTTTGCCAGAAGTTGGCCATTGGCGAGAGATCTCGATTTTCCATAAGCAGCTTGAGGTATGCTTTTCTGGGCATGTGTTGGGCACCGAATCGGGCGAGGTGTTCGGTGTAGGCCTGACAGTCGATGGCGACGAAACCTGCCGCTTTGGCCGACATGGCAAACGACGCAAATGCCACCTTGGAGGCGTCCGGCTTTAGTGCAAACATCGATTCGCCACAGAATACCCGGCCCACCGAAACGCCATACAATCCTCCAATCAATTCGCCATCCAGCCAGGTTTCAACGCTGTGTGCGTGCCCAAGCTCATGGAGCCTGACGTAGCCTTCGATCATGTCGGGCGTTATCCATGAGCAGATGCTGCCGTCAAGGCAGTCGGGGCGGTTTACCTGGGCACAGTGTGTCATCACGGCGCGGAAGGCTGTGTCGATACGAATCTCATAACGTGTCTGCCTCATCACACGCCGGAGCGATTTGGGGATGTGCAATGCTTCCGGGAGGAGCACGAAGCGTGGGGATGGACAAAACCAATAGACAGGTTCCTGGGGTGATCGCGGCCAGGGAAATATGCCGCGTCTGTAGGCATTGAACAGGCGCACGGGTTCGTAATCGCCGCCAAAAGCCACCATGCCGTGTCTGGTGTGGCAGAGTGCCTCTGGAAAGTCAGGGAGCCTTAGCCTGCCAAAAGGAGAAAAACAAATCAGGGGTTTTACGCCGTGATGCAAAGCTGAAGCGGGCATGCCAGATGTCTCCAGGGCAGAGTTAGTCGTGTTTTATTTTTTGTGGGGGAACTTGTTCCCCCACACCCCCTGCGATACTTCGTATCGCTTGTGGGTGAAAGGGAAAATGTTATTGTATGTGGCAACATAGCTCGCCCTGCGAGCAGAAGAGATGCTATCTGTTTGTGTAGCCACTTAAGCTGAAAACACTATAGAACCCGGCGCACGTTACATGAGTGCCGCAAGCACGCTCTGTGATGAGCGAAGCTTGTCAGTTCAGACGATTCAAGCACTCCCCCTTCCCATTTGGGAAGCAATTTTGACATAGGCTGAATTTTCGGCTAAGCGAAAACACATGCCTTGGATTGTGTGAAATAATGAGATTTCGCTCCATGGGTGTATGTTTTCTGTCGTAAGGAGTGGCGTGATGAACAAAATTTTTAAAATATCAATGATTGCTGCAATGGCTTTGGCTGTCGTAGCCTGTGGTGATGATAAAAAAGACAAGGATGATTCGACGAAATGCACCAATGATGCCAAACGATGCAGCGCGTCGGGTATTCCCGAGGTGTGCAAGGATGGCGCATGGAAAGCGCAGGAAGCATGCGGTGAGGGCAAAAAATGCTCTGCCGGTGCCTGCATTGATGATGATGGGGATGACAAGTGCACCAATGATGCAAAACAATGCAGCGAGGGTGGCGTTCCCGAGTTGTGCGTGAACGGAGAGTGGAAAGCGCAGGCTGCATGCGGTGAGGGTAAAAAATGCTCTGGCGCTGGTGAGTGCATCGACGATGATGGGGATGACAAGTGCACCAATGACGCGAAGCAGTGCAGCGAGACGGGTATTCCCGAGTTGTGCGTGAACGGTGAGTGGAAAGCGCAGGCTGCCTGTACGGGCGGAGCAACTTGTGACGAGGGTGTGTGCTCGGGTTATGAGTTGGGCGCTGACTGTGATGAGGATACGTTTGTTGCGCTTTGTGATGGCAATAAAGCCATTTATTGCTGCAATGAGGAAGATGTTGGATTTGTTGGATGCGACAAGGTTGGCATTGTCGCCGAAAATCGATGTAGCGGGGGTGAAGTTTGTGTGACGTTCGAAGGTATGAAATCGAAAGTCGGTTGTTATGACGCCGAGCCTGAAGATGAGCTGGAACTATGCTTAACATCAGGCCAAACGGAGGTATGCTATAATGCTGAAGGGATGGGTGTTTGGCTCAAGGGAATGTGTCTTGTTGGCAGCAATGGGAAGATTTATTTGGTTGAGCTAATGGACATGAAGTATTGTTCCAGCCTGTGTACTTCAGCCACCAGTTGCGACCTTCAGACATGTTCAATGGGGAGCTACGAGCCGACTTGTGAGGGCAATGTTGCACTTTCGTGTTACGAAGACTACTTTTCAGACGCATCCTATGTGTTCCGGTGGGATTGCAACGCTATTGAGGGCGCTACATGTGTGGTGGAGGAGGACGAGGAGACTAATAGTAAAGATGCAACTTGCGACAAACCAGAGTTTTAAATCAACAGACACCAGGTGAGTTGACGTCACGGTGTCAGCTCTTTGCATTGATTTGGGCTATTTGAGTTTTTCTGCTCAAGCCAGCATAGTGGCAGAAAATGTTCTGCCACTGCATTACCTACAAGCGATGCCTTTCGGCATCGCAGGGGGTGTGGGGG
>WQTY01000261.1 GCA_009786045.1 Pseudomonadota bacterium
CCCTCTGCGGGGCTCAAACGCCGCCCCGCAACGCCCCGCTCGGGAGAACCACTGCTCTGTACGGGCGTAGCACGCTACGCCACCACTTCCAAGATGCGGTTGAGTTTTTCGCGAATTCCTGGCGACAGAACAATGTCGTCGAGTGTAAGCCACGTACTGCGAAGCGAAGCAAGACCTTCCAGCTGCTGGCCACGTGAACGATTGAGCGTTTCGGTCAGGTTATTTGGCGTCAGAGCCTGCTCTGGTGCCACATTGGGCAAACGTGCAAGCGTCTGCTCAATGGCATCGCGAACCTCGGCGTACGAGAGGCAGTAGCCCTTTGCCATCGCCTGAGCAACGGCTCGCGCAACTTCGAGATGGATATGAAAATATCGCAAACAACCTTCCCAGACAGGGGCTTGTTGGTCGCGCGTGGGCTTCGGAAAAACATAATCGGGCATTTCACCAAAAAGTGCACGCGTGGCACCACTTTGGCGCTCTGCCAGAAGGCAAACGCGCATATTTTCTTCCCTGAACACTTTCTCGAACTCATGCGCCTGCTCATGCAGCCAATCACGCGCTTCTTTCGAACACGTGTCGTAGGATACCAGAAGAATCGCATTCTGAAGGATCACTTCGCGCACAATCATCGTGAGATTGGTTCGAACGGCGAGTTCCCCCTGCGTTTTTAACACCTCATAGAACCGGTTGAGATCAAAGGCGAGTACTGGGATGGCGAGTGCCTTTGCCACGCGGCGAACGGAAGCGGTTCGGTCGCCAGCTTGCAAGCCAAGAACCGCAAGGCGCGAGGCGGGCTTCTCTAATCCGGCAAAAACCGCTTCGTCGCAAGTGACATCAAAAGGCGCACGGCCATCGCCATCTTCCTGCAAAATCCAGCGACAAGCGACCGGTACAAATTTGCTGCTCTCGCCCAAAATAAATGACGTAATCCTTTCTGACACCTCGACATGTGCATAGAATTTCGGGGTATTTCGCCAACCGCCGACTGGAGCCAGCTCAATGAGATTGTAATGCAACAATTTGCTGTCGTCTGCCACCAGCCGATGCACATCCTCTGGATTTTCTGCCGAAAACGCCAATAACTTTTGAATGAATCCAGCTGTTATCCATCCATCTGGCGGCGCCCCCGTGGCATAGCAATACGCGCGCAAATAGTTGTCATCGTAATGTACGAGTATCGCACAGACGAGAAATAACAGTTCGAGTTCGGAGAGAGCGAAAGCACGACGCAGGGTTTCCAGCGGGAGGCTCTTGCCAGATTCGATGGTCAGGGTCGTGCGCGCACGAATATCGTCGAGGATAAATTCGGCCATATTGTGGCATTCTTCGAGCGGGGGGACAGACTTCTCGTCGAGCAAAACCTGAAACTCGCTCTCATCAGCATCACCCAGGATACTCAGCAATTCTTTGGTCGAGACAGATTCTGGATCATATTCACCTTCGTCATCAAATCGTTTTGCGGCATAAAAGCGCACAAAACGGAAACACGACACGATAAACCACGCGCCATACCGTTCGAGAATCTCGCGAGGTGACTTAAGGCTTTCAACGGCCGGATCCAGGAAATCGGACGATGTATCGCCAATATCAATGCTATTCTTGCGTTCATTCGACGACTTATCATTCATCATAATTCTGATATCCTCCATCAATGCTTCATCCATATCTTAGGCATCGAAAAGAAAGTTTTGGGTTCGTACTCATGATCTATTCTCTGGGTCGAGTGCTATTTGGTTTCTATCAAAACTACCGCCTTCGTGATGCATCTACTCTAACAGGCTTTTCGCACTTTTGCGTGAAATTTTGCTTGGAATCAACTGTAATGGTACATTGTTGTCGCTCATTGTATGGCAAACGCGCATCAGTATAAATCATCCTATGATATCGGATAGAGAGCTTCCCGCCACTTTCTTTCCAAGACGGAGCATAGCCATTACTAAGAATTTCATAATAGAAGCCATTGGTGAGGAATGTTGCGATGTCAATCCGCTTATATTGCGATAATATTTTTGGATTACTTCGAATGATTCCTGCAAAATGGGCAAACAATTCTTTGTCGGGCAACTCGACCAACCGTATTGTTTCTGAACCGAGAATCACTGCAACGATTTTCTGTGGAATAGGGGCACCACCAACGCGCGGGAGCTCATAATCGACATGGACAAAAAGAAGATTCCCGTATATGGAATTATCACGGATTCTCGCATTGCGAAAATTGGCATGCATCGCATTGACGGCATCAAGAATCGGTTGATACCTTGGATCGTCTTTGGGGAGATATGATCGCGTGATATCATCGCTCCACACTGGTTTTTCATCATCTTCGCTGGCGAGCCGCAAAACAGATGGTTCCGCACTGGAGTCTGTCGAATTATCAGCATCACTATTGCTATGTTGATCATCAACCATCGGGTCTTCGTCCCTATCATTCAGTGCGGTTATTGTTGAGGATGCAGAATCCGTCTTATTCGGTTGAGGTGTCGATGGTGTACAGGCCATGAGTGTCATAGTGAATAATAACATGCATGCAAAAGACATTTTTACGAACATGCGCATCTCCTGTTTTATACCCCGGCCGTTATGCGGAGCATTTAGACAGACGTATTGCTGGGATCATCATTGTAGTGATTACCGCCGTCATGCAAGCCTTTGTCCTCAAACCATTTTTTGTGCTTTAGCCCAACAGCTTTACCTTTGCTAATGTGATAGCTCGCAAATAGCTCGGCAAATTCCTCACCCGGTGCACAGAACTGATACCTGCTTAATTTGTTTTTGTATGCATCGTTGCTAAAGGAATACCACTTTCCATCACCTGGATAAGCTTTATGAATCTGGCGTTCCATTCCACTTACCGCATTACCTCGATCCCAAGGATTTTTTGATGGCATGGATGATATAATATGCTTATAGAACTTACTTTTATTTAAAATTCTCGTTAGCTCCGATAGCTTACGGTAGCCAACAGGGGCGTCAGATGTCATGCTATTCGCTTTATCAGCCCACCCTTGTGAGGTCATATCACCTTTTGTATTGTACCCTAAATCATTATACGCTTCTTCGACGGCTTCCTTCATCTTTTCTTCGCTACTAATCTCACCATCGACAAGCTTTTCAGCACCCTGCATCGCTATTTTCTTCTCTGTCAAAGAAAGTGCTTTCGCATACGGCTTATCTGCGTAATCGTGTATCGTCTTTGCAACCTTCTTGCTGTCTTTCCCTTCAAATTTCCAATCAGAAATTTTCATAAACGCACGACTCCCCGAGTAATGCCCAGCATTTGTTCTTGCATTGGTCCATTTATCTACTTGGTGTCCAGTTTCATGGAGCTGTGTCGCATCGAAAGCATTTAATTTGTACATATAGTCTTTTTTATCACAATAGCCTGAGCCAACAATTCCATTAAGGTTTCCACGTGAATAGCTAAGCTCAATTGTACCATTGCTATCAGCCCAGCCACTACTTCCTGCAGTTGAGCTGTCCGTAATGATATCCTTGACCATCGTTCTCTGATTGGCAGGCAAGTCGATATAATTTTTGTATAGCCTCCGAAGAGCTCCTCGCGTCCATTTTGCCTGTCCATCGCTCACAGGAACGCCAAACCGCCTGTGGAAGCACTCCATGAGCAGTGCTCTGTCGACAATATCGGCATAAAGCTTGTCGAGGTATTGCTCGAGATCCTGCGAGCTCGTCGTATATACGGTGAGAAAATCTCTCATCAATTTCGCATCTTTGGCATGTGCTTTGGCGTCGGCTTCTGATGCATTGCGAAAAGAATGCTCTAACTTTTTGATGTCGGCATTGGTAACAGCATCGCGAAGATACGCCAAATATTCGTCAGTTGCCTTCGTTGCCTTAGCCTTTGTCTTGCCTTTGCTGCTTTTGGCACCACTGCCGCTGCGTCCACCTCCCCCAGGTGTTCTGGGCGCAACGCTATATTCTGAGCCTTGCGCTTCTCGCTGATTGGCATGTGCCGAATCCAAGCCACCATTGTCTTTCTTTAGTTCCTCCCTTTCCATCGCAAACCTCCTCGCATGTCGAAAATCAAACTCCTTGACTAGGAATATTGTTGCACGCTCGGCACATGCGTATCAAGATTAATCGTTACGTATCGGACTGGGCATGTTTGGTTTTGGGTGGAGTGGCAAGATGCCGCACGCACAGTGACTTCTTGCCACTCCACCCAAAACGTTGCACTTCACCCTCTGCCCACAAGCGATGCGCAGCATCGCAGG
>WQTY01000262.1 GCA_009786045.1 Pseudomonadota bacterium
GTCGCCGTCGTAGATGTCGTATGCCTCGACGGAATCGTGCCAGACGGGTCGGTCGGACTGCTGGAAGGTGACGCCGTAGATCTGGCTTATGACGCCCATGATGCCGCGTTTGACGCGTTCGTAGGGGAAGTATTGGCGAACGACCTGAGAATCGACGTCATGCTGCTGTCGCTTGAGGGTTTCGATGTAGAAGAAGCGATCCCAGGAGTAAAAGCCGTCGGTTTCGGGGTTGTCGAGGCGCTTGAGGGCCATGAAGGTTTCGATTTCTTCGCCGGCACGCGGTCTGGTGATGCCAGCGATTTCATCAATGAACCCCTGGATGGTTTTGGGGTTTTTCGCCATTTTGTTGTCGGCGTTGTAGGCGGCCCAGGAGTCAAAACCGACGAGGTTGGCATATTCGTGCCGTTGCTGGAGGTAATTGGTGAGGATGGGCTCGTTGGCAGGATAGGCGCGTGAGGCATTGACTCTGACGAGTGCTTCGCGTGTTTTTTCGTCCTTTGCGTAGGTCAGGACGGGGAAAAGGTCGGGGGCATTGGTGGTTATCGTGATAAGGCCATCTTCGTCAGCGGGGCGTTGTGCCATGAAGTCTTCGGGGAGGCCGGCGAGCTGTTCGGGGGTGAGTTTGATGCTTCGGACGTCTTCGCGCACGTTTCGGCTGAAGTCCTGGCTGGATTGAACCATGGCCTGGCTCAGGACGGCGAGTCTTTCGCGGACGGATTGATCTTTGTTGACGCCGCTTCGTTCGTAGTCGCGCAGGACAATCTGGACGAATCGCCTGGCTGGTGCATCAAGCGATGCGACGTCGACGGCTTTAACGGCGGCGTAGAGATCGGGGTTCATGTTGAGTGCGTTGTAGACTTCCATGGCTCTGCGTTCGCAGGCTTCGGAGGCTTCGCGCACGTCTTTGTCGGGGTGGGTGTAGGATGTCAGGCTGGTGGTGTAGAGTATACGCTCAAGCGCGATGTAGATTTCATTCATGCGCTCCAGTGTATTTTCCCGCGTGCGCTGGCCGGAGGCTGCCAAAATTTCTTTTTTGAGCCGTTCGGCGTGTGCGAGGTTGATATCGCAGAGGGAATTGGCGTCATCGACCGTCGACAGGGTGATGGGTCGCTCCAGCGGCGGGAGGCTGAAGACATGTGCCTTTTTGGGCGGCTCGACGGGTGCCTGTTTGGCAGCACAACCCAAGATAATGGCAATCGCCACACCTATGGCGACAAAGAAAGGCCACTTTTTCAAAACATCCTCCTTACATGGTGAAACCGGGTGCTGCATTTCATCGCTTGCCCGCGGCAATATACCCCCAGGTTCCATAATGCGGGTCACCGGCTGAGACAATGTTTTTTTGACAATCCACCGGCTGCCGCATCGCTTTATTGTGCGCTGGTCATGGGCAAGGTATTGGTGTAAGATAATGGGTTTGTATGGGGGGATAATCTGATGACGTTGGTGATTTGGAGTGTCTTTGGATGGCGCGAACGGAGATAGAGTTTTCGAGCATGCCGCATGCTCAGTTGTTGTTTGGGGAGCGTCAGCGCAATTTGCGCTATCTTGAAGACGCACTTGGGGTCGAAATTTTGGCCAGCGGGAATGGTGTCAGGGTTGCGGGCAGCAGTGCCAGCGTGGGGCTGGCGGAGCGCGTGCTGGTGTCGCTTTATGAAGAATCCAAGTCAAATCGCGAGATCGAAGTGGTCGATGTCGCGGCGTATCTTGAGAGGATGAAGTCTGGCGGCAATGAAGGCACAAGTGAGCCGCGCGGGAAGGACAGCCTGTTTACGACGAGTGACGGCACTGTGATTGCGGCTAAGACTGCCAATCAGCGGCTTTATGTCGAAGCGATGCGGCGCGATGATGTCGTGTTTGGGGTGGGGCCTGCGGGCACGGGCAAGACTTATCTTGCGATGGCCATGGCGGTCGATGCCCTGATGCGCAAGAAGGTCAAGCGCATCGTGCTGGTTCGGCCTGCAGTCGAGGCGGGGGAGCGGCTGGGTTTTTTGCCCGGCGATATGGCCGAGAAGGTCAACCCCTATTTGCGGCCGCTCTATGATGCGCTTTACGATATGGTCGATGTGGACAGGGTACAGCGCTGGATGAGTCAGGGTGCAATCGAAGTGGCACCGCTCGCTTTTATGCGGGGCCGAACCCTCAACAGCGCGTTTGTGATCTTAGACGAAGCCCAGAACACGACTCAGGAGCAGATGAAGATGTTTTTGACACGCCTGGGCTTTGGCTCGAAAGTCGTGGTGACGGGAGACTTAACCCAGACGGATTTGCCCCCCGAGGTGCGTTCCGGTCTGAACCAGGCTGTCGAGATTCTGACACAGGTCGAGGGTTTGTCGATTATTCGGCTCACCGACAGGGATATCGTACGACACCCCATGGTGCAGAAGATCGTTCTGGCCTACGAGAACAGCGGCGACATGAAACGGTAGCTCGCAGGCGCCATCGGGTGTCAGGCGCTTGCGTTTGCACCCGGCAGCGCTGAGTATAGACGCAAAGAGGCAATATGGACGAGTATCGTCAGAGGGAATCGCTGAGCTTTGATAAAGTGTCGCGCCAAAAGCGCCGATCGCGCTATCTGAAGTGGAGTTTTGACAATCCGCTTCTTGTGGGTGGCTTTGTGATCGTCGTATTCCTGTGCCTTGTCATGGTCATGGGGACGAGCATGGGCCCCAGGAGCGGGATCATTCAGCGATCCGACATCGGATCGATTGCGCTTTATGACTTCAAGGCACCCAGGGACTTTGTCTACGAACGTGTGGATCGCGATGCGACGGAGCGCGTGCGGGCTCAGCGCATGGCAGATGTTTTGCCCATTTTTCGATGGGAGAGTGCCTACCGGGATTCGGTCATTGCAGGTGTGACGCGCGGCTTTGAGAGCATGCGTGAACGTCTGATGCGCCACCGTGAGGCAGAGATGTTCAAGCGTATCCCGAAGATCCTTGGCCAGGTGAAACTCTCGCCTGAGGAGGCACGCCGATATGCCCTTCTTGATGCCATGTTTGGAAAATTTGACCAGGATCCAGCCTTTGAGCCTTTCTTAACGACGCGCCCCCTGCGCGATGAGGAAATCAAAGATTCGGTGGCGCAGTGGTCAAGCCTCAACCACCCTGAGCTTGAAGCCGTCATGGGGCATTTCGTTGATCCGGAAGTCTTTGCCTGGTTTGTCGCCAATAATTTTTCAAAATCTTTGCAGGATTCCCTCATTCAGGTGCTCGATACGGTCCTGAGCCGAAAGATTGTTACCTCCAGACTGGATCTCGACATTGCGCCGCGCATCAATGTCCAGTGGCAGGAAGGGGGCGAACGTCGAACACAGCGATTTGATGAAAGTGATAAGGCGATTATTTCAACGGTCGAAACGAGCCTGTCATTGATGCGATCGCTTCTGGAGGAACGCATCACAGATGCCCCCGAAGAGGTGCGCGCCTTTTTTCTGCGCTATGTGCGCGCGAACCTGGAATACGATGAGGCGGCCACGCAGCGGGAGCGTCAGAGTGTCAGTGACCGAACGGCGGAGCTGCGCATTATTGAAGAATTCAAGAGGGGGCAGACCATCGTCAGCAGCGGTGATCCCATCAAGCTTGAGCATTTCGAACTGTTTGAGAAAATGCTTCAGGCACAGGATGAGATTGACAATCGAGCGGGCCATTGGTTTGGGGTAAGCGCCATCATGGCGCTCCTGATGTTCCTGATTTGGTACCCTCTTGTGACCGCTAATCCCGGAGGACGAAACCGCAATCGCGATATCGTTTTTCTGGCAACCTCGGTGCTCGCTTTTGCCGTCTGTCTGAGACTCGCGGCTCTGCTTTTCTCAGCGCTCGACTCTGTTTACCATTTCTCATACTCACTTTTCCTGTTGTTTCCCTTTGCGGCAGGCGGGATGCTGGTCCGGCTCGTGGTCAACCGGCTGTACTCGTATATATTCGCCATCATTGCAGTGATACTGACAACGCTTTTGCCCGAAGATCAAACCATGCTTCTGCCCTATGCTTTTATGTGTGCCATGAGCGGCAGCCTACAGATGGAGCGTCCAAAACGCACGAATGCCATTTTCCGGCGCGGGATCGTGTTGGGTCTCATGGCGGCTATCATGGGGGTGGCGATTTACTGCTTCAGGGGCATTGATATTTCGCTTCGCGATGGCATAGGGGTGGCGATTCTTGGGCTCGGGAGCGGCCTGTTTTCGGCGGGCGTCGTGATGATTGGGCTGCCGCTGACGG
>WQTY01000263.1 GCA_009786045.1 Pseudomonadota bacterium
ACGCCTCCTTGCTTCCTGGAATCTGCACCATTTCGACGCCGCGACCCTGCCGTCAGTGATAGGGCGAGTGCGATAGCGGCGCAGGGGGCGTTGCCCCCTCCGTACGGGCGGTTCGCGAACCGCCCGTACAGATAAGTTCCCCCGCTAGCCATCCAAAACAGCTTCGACGACGGCTTCGGCGGTGATGCCGAATTTGGCGTAGAGTTGTTCGGCGGGCGCTGAGGCGCCAAAGTCTGGCATGCCGATGAACTTGCCTTCTGTGCCGATGAAGCGATCCCATCCGAAGCGGCAGGCTGCTTCGATGGCGACGCGATTTTTGACGGCAGGCGGAAGGACGCTGTCGCGGTAGGTTTGTGCCTGTTCGAGGAAGAGGCACTGCGAGGGCATGGAGACGACGCGGCCGCGTTTTCCGAGGGCTTTGAGTTTGTCGTAGGCGGCGATGGCGATGTCGACTTCGGTGCCTGTGGCGATGAGGATGAATTCGGGGTTGTCGTCGCCGATAAGGGTGTAGGCGCCGAAGGCGAGGTTGGTGGCTGGGGCGTAAAGGGTGCGGTCGAGGGTTTGGCAGTTTTGGCGCGAC
The DNA here is from genome assembly GCA_009786045.1 of Pseudomonadota bacterium. Lineage (GTDB taxonomy): Bacteria > Myxococcota_A > Bradymonadia > UBA4248 > UBA4248 > WQTY01. Next base: position 581 of record WQTY01000263.1, read on the forward strand.
AGGGCAAGTCCGACCTGGCGGGAGGAGCGGATGGCGTATTTGTAGGCTTCGAGTGTTTCGTTGGCGTCGTTGGGGCGGATGAAGATGAGGCCGGGAATGGCGCGCAAGCTGGCGAAGTGCTCGACGGGCTGGTGCGTGGGGCCGTCTTCGCCTACGCCGATGGAATCATGGGTCCAAATCCACAGGATGTGGGCTTCTGACAGGCTGGCCAGGCGGATGCAGGGGCGCATGTAGTCGCTGAAGACGAGGAAGGTGGCGCCGTAGGGGATGAAGCCGCCGTAGAGGGCCATGGCGTTGCAAATGGAGGCCATGGCGTGCTCGCGTATGCCGAAGAAGAGGTTTCGTCCGCCGCGATGATCCTTGCTGTAGTCGCCGGAGGCTTTGACGTGAGTTTTGTTCGACTCGTGCAGGTCGGCGCTGCCGCCCATGAGTTCGGGCAGGGCAGCGTGCAGGGCTTCGAGGACTTTGCCTCCGGCGGCGCGCGTTGCCATGGGTTTGTTGGCGGGGAAGGGGTCGATTTCGTCCCATCCCTCGGGCAATACGCCCGCCAGACGGCGTTCGAACTCGGCGGCCAGCTCGGGGTAGGCGTTGCGATAGGCATCGTAGGTCGATTGCCAGGCCGCATGGACGGCATCGTATTTGGCAACGCGCGCTTTTCGGCTTTCGGCCACGCGTTCGGGCACAAAGAAGGCCGCGTCGACCGGCCAGCCGTAGGCTGCCTTGGTGAGGCGGATTTCGTCGGCGCCAAGCGGCGTGCCGTGAACCTTGGAGGTGTCCTGCATATGGGGGCTGCCAAAACCGATGTGGGTTTTGATGGCGATGAGTGAGGGTTTTTTGTTCTGCGACTTGGCACTGGTGATGGCCGCGTCGATAGCGGCGAGATCGTTGCCGTCGCCCACTTCGAGCACGTTCCAGCCGTGGGCGGCAAAGCGTGCCTTGACATCTTCGGTAAAACTGATGGCGGTGGTGCCATCAATGGTGATGCCATTGTCATCGTACAGGACGATGAGTTTGCCGAGGCCCCAATGCCCGGCGAGGGATGCCGCCTCGGCGCTGATGCCTTCCATCAGGCAGCCGTCGCCGCAGATCGCGTAGGTGTAATGATTGACGATCTCATGCCCTGGGCGGTTGAAACGCTCGGCCATGTGGGTTTCGGCCAGGGCAAAACCCACGGCGTTGGCAATTCCCTGACCAAGAGGGCCGGTCGTCGTGTCGATGCCGGGGGTAATGTGGTTTTCGGGGTGCCCCGGGGTAATGCTGCCAAGCTGGCGGAAACGTTTGAGGTCGTCGAGGCTGACTTCGAAACCGGCAAGGTGCAGCAGCGCATAGAGGAGCGATGAAGCGTGCCCGTTAGACAGGACGAAGCGATCCCGGTTTGCCCACTTTGGGTGATGCGGCGCGAGATTCATGTGCCGGCTCCAGAGCACGTGCGCCATGGCAGCACATCCCATGGGGGCGCCCGGATGACCGGAATTGGCCGCCTGGACCATGTCTATGGCGAGCGTCCGAAGCGTCGTGACGTTTAATGCATCCAGATCCATTCCGGCCAGCGCCGCATCCCATTCTTTCATCGTTCTACCTCATTTCTTAGTTTTTTTATGTGGGGGAACTCGTTCCCCCACACCCCCTGCAATGCTGCGCATTGCTTGTGGGTGAAGTGGCACGTAGGGGCAGATAATATCTGCCCCCCTTACATACAGGTTCCAATATGGCGCGCATAGGAGAAACAATCTGCGTTTGTGTTTGTTGCTTCGAGGCAGAGGGCTAAGTACCACAAGCGTTAATTTGGTGCAGAACAATTTAATTTTGCGTCAACACAGCAGAGCAGGCATCCTAAATTTTAGAAGGATACGCCTAAATTCCCCTCCATTGGAGGGGTGCCCGAAGGGCGGGGTGGTTTGTTCTAGAGATTGTCATCCTGGCGGGTGCCAATCGGCAAAACGCCGCCGCCATAAAGTCTGAAGCCGTAGGCAGCGACATCATAGACACCGGAAACATAGCTTGTGGGCATGGCCTCGACGGTGAAAAGCGTTCCGGCGCCATCAGGCGTCACCTGCACGTAGTGGTGCTCGTTATTATAGGCCAGGATGAGTTGATAGCCCTTTGTGCCGGGTATCGGCGACATGCCCATCATCAGAAAATCTCCAAAGGGCTCGCTGCGATCAATGGCTCTGGAAAGACGCGTCTCGACTGCGGAAAACGCCTCCGAAACCCGCACGATGTGCTTGGTTTCATGCGCCTCTCCAACGATCTCGAAGGAGATGACACTAAATGGCCATTTGATGATCGGGCGGCGGATGTCACTGAAGTCGAACGGACGATCTGCCCGTGCCTCGCCAGCCCACATCCCAAGACAAGCACACGCAAGCGACATGCACACAAAAAAACGTCTCGCCAATGCCATCCCAAGACTCCTGTCTGATGACGTCCCCACTATATCAGTGCGAACGCCCTAACTGCCTCGCAATTTCACCACAGAAAATCAAAAAATCGAAAACTTCTCCTCACTTCCCATGGGAAAGATGATGATGTCGATGATAGCACGCTCCAAAATGTTGGTTGCCGCCGCTTCTTCGCCCGAACGCGCTACGAAAGCCTTGCGGTTTTCTTCCATATTTTCGGCCAATGCCTCGAAAAAACTATCATCCTCAAGGCCTTTCTTGATCGTGTCCTTCATGTAAACCATCGTGTCCGAAGCCATCGCCCGTGCCAGACGTTCACACCGAGCCCTGTCAAATGCCATGGTATTCTCCCTTGTCGGTGCCCGTGTCTTAAGACGATGCACCCTGCTGCTATGATCCCCTGCCTCGAAGCCGTAGCCTCGACCAAAACGCAGAACCAATCTATTGCCTTGTTTGCCGCAAATGTCAACGCCAATCGCCAGATTCTAACGGTATTTCGACTGTTCCATGTCGCGAATTTCGCCGAGAATCTTAAGGTATGCCTGGTAACGGAAACCGGCAAGCGCGTCAGATTCGACCGCCGCCCTTACGCCACAATCCGGTTCATGCGTATGGCTGCACGGCTGAAAACGGCATTGCTGCGCAAACTCACGAAACTCCGGGAAGCAATCTGCCAGCTCTCCCTGGGCAATGCCCGTTATGCCAAACTCGCGCACGCCCGGCGTGTCGATCACAAACCCCGCTTCAAAAGGCAAAAGTCTCGAAGCTGTCGTTGTGTGGCGCCCGCGCTGGCTCTGAACCGACACCTCACCCACCGCAAGGTTCACGCCCGGAAACAGCGCATTCAGCAGCGACGACTTCCCCACACCACTGTGACCAAGAAACGCCGAGCGCCGGCCCACCAAAGTCTCCCGCAGCGCCTCAATGCCTATGCCACAAAGCGCACTCGCCATGACACACCGATACCCAAGCGCCTCATAAATTCTCACATAGAGCAAATCGAGCTCGCCTGCCAGCTCCCACTTATTCACGACAATCAGCGGCTCAAGGCCGCAGTGGTGCGCACACACCAGATAGCGGTCGATTAAGCCGGGCTTCAGCGGCGGCGCATGAACGCTCGTCACTACCACCAGCGTGTCGAGATTGGCCACCAGACGCCGTGTCCCACGCCCCCCGGGCTCCTGCCGCTCAACCAAACTCACGCGAGGCTCAATCGACTGAATCACCCCCTGA
>WQTY01000264.1 GCA_009786045.1 Pseudomonadota bacterium
CCCCCTACCCTCTAAAAAGGCTCATGTTTGGCACTTTCGATGATTTCACCAAGAAAACTCGTTTCCATGCCCTGGTCACGATCCTGAATCTCGCGAAAGGAGAGGATGAGATCGACGGACGGAATGTCGGCTTCGATGGTGAGTTTTTCCTCATCCAGCTCGAAAGTGATCGGAGTCGTGCGCGAGGTATTGTCCTGGGCAAAAGCCTGAGGAACAATGAAGCAGGAAAGCAGGATGGCTGTCAGGTATCGGATACGCATCGTTAACCTCGATTAATCCACGGTAAGGGATGTCTCTTCGTCTTCGGGGGGCGGCGTGGCAAAAAGTGACTCGGCATCGATCATCATCTGGAGCGTTTCGATGGCATCGTCTGTCGTTTTGATGAAACGCCTGGCAAGCGCAACGTCCGCCTTGTCCGTCCAGTTGGAGGCGGCGGCCTCGAAATAGGTCTTGGCAAGTTTGAGGCGATCCATGTCCTGTCTGCCCGGCAGTTCGATGAGCTCAATGTTGAAATAGAGCGTTCCGAAGGCGAAATCAACGTCGCCATTTTTGGGGGAAAGCTCGGCAGCGCGCTTCAGATGCTGTTCTGCTTCCTGGCCTCTGTTGTTCGTTTTGAGCGCGTTGGCCAGATTGATGTAGCCTTCGACGAGTTTGGGCGACAGCGCAATGACGCGCCGGAAATACGCCTCTGCCCTGTCGATGTTATTGGCCTCATAGAAGATAATGCCGCGCATCCACAGGGCTTCGACATGATCTGGCGACAGCCGCAGGACCTCATCAAGTGTCGTCGCAATCCCCGGGACGAGAGAAATATCGTCGCTGCTCAGGGCATGGTGGATCTTTGCCCGCAAAAAGAGCGCATCGGCATCTTCTGGCGCAATCTCCAGCGATTCGGAGACGATGAAGTCGGCCAGGCGCAGGCGGCCTCGTGCGTACTCGGCCTTGGCCAGATAGTAGCGCAGTGTGGGATTAGCCTCATCGGACTTAAGGAGCGTGCGAATTGATCCAACGGCATCATCAAACTGTCGGTTGGCGACGAGCGCTTCGAGCCTGGCATAGTTGTGCTCGAAGTTACTGGGATTCTGCTGAAGATAGCGGTTGGCAGTTGCGAGCGCCGCCGAAGGGCTGCCATCGCGGATGTCGAGGCGAACGAGGTTGAGCAGCGCGGGGCTATAGTTGGGTTCGGCGCGAAGGGCCTGCTCGTAGGCAGCGCGCGCGTTCTGTGTTTCCCCCAGCCGCTCATGCAGAATACCAATGTTATGGTGCGCGAGAAATGCTTTGGGAGAGCGCTTGACGACCTCCTGAAGCTCGACAATGGCCCCCCTGGGATTGCCTGCATCGGCCTCGGCCAGTGCCTGTTCGATCGCCCCTGAGGCCTCAAGCACCGTATTGACCGCATCGACATTGTAGTTGACAGCGGTTTTGGGGGCGGGTCTGGCAGAGCCTTCGCCCTGCGCGCGTGCCGTTGGGGCTTGGGGAGTCTTATCCTTGGTGCCCGCGCAAGCAGACAGCACAAGGCACAGCGCAAGGAAAGTCATGTTGCGAAGGATGGTTTGCTTCATCATTATTCGTCTCCCTTCGTGGCTTCCGCGGCCTCTGCTCTGGCCTTGGCTTCTTGCTTGGCTGTCTCCTGGGCCTGGAACCGGGTGGGGGACACGAGAGACCCTGTGCTGTAGATGTCTCTGGACTCTGCCATACGCTCCTGGCTGATGGCGGTGCGATCGAGTTGTTTCAGACCATCAAGGCTCTGCTTCGTCCACGTCATGCTGACGCCGGCGAGTTTAGAAGCGTCGATGGCGTTTCTGTACATTTTGATGGCCTCATCGCGCGTTCCCGTTGCCAGATCACTCATAGAAGCGAGGAAGGCCAGGTGTGCATCGCTGCCATGGCGAACGTCGGTGGGACGCGAAATATTTTCGAGGTCATCGACGAGTCCGTGCATCATGCGCGCAATGGCATAGCGTGCGGCGATGCCCCAGACAGGGCTGTTATAGTTCATCACGAGCGCAAACTGGTTGACGATTCTGGCCATCTCCGTCATCTGCTCTTTGAGCCTGGCAGTCATCGTGGCCATTTTGCCCTTGATTTCCTTGCTCTTCCAAACTTCGTAATCCATCTCGGCAAGCATAAATGCTGCCTTCGCGGCATTGTCTCGCCCAAGGTTACCCGCAGCATTTGGTGCCTGCTGGAAGAGCGAACGCGCACTCGTATAGGCATCGCGTGCCTGCGTAAGCCTGCCCGCACCACGCAGGCCATCGGCCTCAACCACATAAGAAGCGATGACAAAAGGACGAACGCTCGGGTCAGAGGCATAACGACGCCTGAAATCTCTGAAGACGCGTTCGGCATCTGCCCGCCGCCCCATCTCCGCATAGACGCGCCCGGCTTCATACAGGAACTGCGGCGCATCGGCCTGGCCGGGGAAGTCGTTGTGATAGCGCTCAAGGAGGGATGCCGCTGCCAGACGCTCCTCGACGAGGAGCTTGATTTTGGCGGCGTTGCGCAAGGCATTGGCCCGGTTCTTGAAGCTCAGATACAGCGGTTTCCTGCTGTCATAGAGCGTGAGGAAGCTGTCCACGGCGGTATCAAAGTCAAAGAATTTCTCGGCATTGACGCCGATTCGATACAGGGCGTTGACGGCCTCCTCTGTCTCGCCATATTCGTTCAGAACACGTCGATACAGCTGCATGGCGCTGTCATAATGCTTCATCTGTTCGTAAGCATAGGCCGCATTATAGAGTGCACGATTATTGTGCTCAAACGTCGGATTCTCTTCGATGATCCTGATAAACTCGGCCGCCGCCTCAAGATACTGCTTGTTGTCGAAAAGCTGGAAAGCCTTCATAAACAGAGCATTGTACTTCTTGTCTCTGAATCGGGCATTGACGATGCTGTCAGAATCAGCGCTGCCAAGCTGCATGACCGCATACATATCCGACAGTTCAGCCACCTTGTCGAGATCACCCCGAAGCTCATACTCGGCAATAATAATGTCTGCCGCACTGGCGGCATGCAGCGACGACGGGCTCGAATCGATGATGAGGGTAAAGCGTTTCTGAGCCTCTTCGAAGTTGCCGTAATTGTAATAGATCATCGCATTGTCGTAGCGATATTGAGGCCCATAGGCAACTCTTTCATCGACGCCGGCAGCCGCTTCAATCTGGCTGAAAACTTCGCGCGCATCAATGAGCTGAACCACATCCTGCGGCATCTCCCTGAAGGGCGTTCCAGTCTTGCGGGTTTCCAGAACCGCTGCAATTTCTTCCTGAGATACCCCGGTCAAAGCCGAGGAAAGAAGAATACTCGTCGGCGCTTCCGAGAGCGGCATCTGCCCGGTGTTCACCTTCTCTGCGATCACCTGCAGAGGCAGGGCATAGACATAGCGCTGATCCCGTTCAGCCTCCCGGGTAATGAGAAGCTCGTAAGCATCGGCAACGTAGCGCGCGGCATCCGCCTGGAAACGCGTGTTCTGGATATCACGGATGGCCATGAATGCCTCGATCGAGGCCTCATACTGCTCCGAAAAGAAGTAGGCCTGACCCAGCAAATAGCGATAGTTGTAGCCTTCCTCGTCGTGGGGATAACGCCGAATAAAATCTCGCGTAATCTCTGCCAGACGACGGTTGTCATCGATCAGGGCCTGCCTGGCCTGAGCCTGCGCCAGCGTAAGCTCTGCGCGTTTTGCATCAGACGTGGCCATCTCAAGATCCTCATTAATCTGACGCAGCGTATCTTCCGAACGCGTCACCTTGTCGTGATAAGCCATGATTGAGTTCTTAAGCGCCTGCTGAGAGGCCAGGTCCGCAGCCCTCAGCGCCTCGAAATTGCCCCTTTGCCTCTGGCACTGATACCAGGCAGACCCGGCACCAATCCGCTTGTCAATATCGGCCTGCTCACGTGCCGCCCTGTCAATTTCACCGGAAAGGTTGAGTGAAGCAATATAGATGCGAATGACTTCCGGGATATCATCGGCACAGGTTTCAAGATCGAGATACGCTTCATAGGCCTGAGCAGCATAATCATAACGCGTCTGCTCCGTGAGCGTATCCGCAAACCTGCGCAACACCTCTGCCTCAAAAGGCGCCCCCGTATTGAGGTAATTCCTGAATCGCTCCATACCGAAGTCGGGATCGATCGCCACATCATCCTTCGTAAGATCCCACTTCTCTTCGGCAAGTGCCGCCGCCATAAAATCAATCGCCTCCGAGCGAAGC
>WQTY01000265.1 GCA_009786045.1 Pseudomonadota bacterium
CATTGCTCCCCCACACCCCCTGCGATACTTCGTATCGCTTGTGGATGTAATGGCAAAGGACATCGTTTTTGGCCACATGTCTCGCATGGCGAGCAGAGAGCAGACACGGAGATCTGCCCTGCTATGACACATCTTCTAAAACTTTATAGTCTGAGGCTTGTCAGCACCACACTACGAAAATCATTGTCACGCTTTAGTTGATGTGAACCACTACATGTACAAAGCAACAATTTCAGTTCGCATGGATGGGCAGTCGGCATAAACGATACATTTAGCACCGTTTCGCCTCTCACCCACAAGCAATGCGCAGCATGGCAGGGGGTGCGGGGGAACGAGTTCCCCCGCAAAAAAACTACACAAAACGTTTCATGGCGTCTTCGAGTTCGGATTGTGCCATGAGCCATTCTTCGAGCGTGTCATCGAGTTCGGTCTGCAGGGTTGTTTTTTGTGTCGTGAGAGATTTTATTTTGGCGGGATCCTTGTAGGTCTCTGGGTCTGCCAGTGCTGTGTCGATATCTGCCAGTGTGGATTCGAGTGTGCTGGTTTTGGCTTCGAGGGTTTTGAGTTTTTTATCGATATGTTGTGTCGCTTTCTTGATGGCTTCGCGCTCTTTCGCGCTGTCGATGCGTTTTTGCTTCTTGACGCCGGCATTGGCAGCGCTCTCATCGGCTTCTGACGACGCGGGCATTTGGGTCGCCAAATACGCCTCATACTCGCTGTAGGCCCCCTCGAAGATGTCGACGACACCATCCTGGATGCTGGCAATTTTGTTGCAGACCTTGTCGATAAACCAGCGATCGTGGGAGATGACGACGAGCGTTCCGGGATAATCGATGAGTGCCTGTTCAAGGGCTTCGCGCGAATCGAGATCGAGATGGTTGGTGGGCTCATCAAGGAGCAGGAGATTGGGCGCGCGCAGGAGTATCTTGGCAAGCGCAAGCTTGTTCTTTTCGCCCCCAGAGAGCACCGAAACGGGCTTATCGACATCATCACTCGTAAAGAGGAAGGCGCCAAGTGCAGACCGAATCATCGTCATGGAGAGGGTCGAGGGGAGATCGGCAGCCGCCTCCTGAAGAAGTGTCTTGCTGAAGTCGAGCGCGTCGATCTGATGCTGGGCAAAGTGCGCGAGATGCACGCGATCGCTTAAAAGGCGCTGACCGGAAAAGGGGATAATATCAGCCAGAATCTTGATAAGCGTAGACTTGCCGGCACCATTGGGGGCAACGAGGGCTAACTTGTCACCGCGATAGAGCCGAAAATTGAGGTCGCTGTAAACGACGTTTGCATCATAGGCTTTGCGCACATGCAGGAGTTCGAGCAAAATCTGCGGCGTGCGCTCGGGGTCTGGAAAGCGAAATCGAATCTTCTTTCGCCCCTGCAAAAGCTGAACACCAGACATCTTATCAAGCTGCTTGACGCGGCTCTGAACCTGCTTCGCCTTCGAGGCTTTGTAACGAAACCGCTCGATGAAGGCCTGTTTCTCGGCAATCGCCTGCCGCTGAAGCTCGGCATTCTTTTCGAGCTGTGCCTGAAGCGCCTCCCGCATGCCGAGGTAGTGGTCGTAATTTCCGGGAAAAAGCAGCAAACCATTGGCATCAAGCGCCGCCACACCGTCCACGACGTGGTTGAGAAAGGCACGGTCGTGGCTGACCATGACGACTGTTCCCGGATAATTGATCAAAAAAGACTCAAGCCATACCAGTGACGCCATATCGAGATGATTGGTGGGCTCGTCCAGAAGCAAAAGATCGGGTTTTGCCAAAAGCAGGCGCGCCAGCAGAATGCGCATCTGCCATCCCCCCGAAAACTCGGACGTCAGCTTGCCAAACTCCTCTGAACTAAACCCCAGCGAAGCCATGATAGACTGTGCCTCGGCACGCAGGGCATACCCCCCACAGGCTTCAAAGGCGTGTTGCTTTTCTCCCAGCTCGGCGATGACAGTTTCCTTCGGATCCGATGCAACGAGTGCCTCAAGTGCCGCAATCTCGCGTTCCAAATCACAAACATGCTGCCGCCCCGACAAGACAAGCTCAAGTGCCGGTTTGACATCCATGCCGGTAATCTCCTGCGGCAGATAACCAACTGTCATCGCCTTGGGAATGACAACGCTGCCGCCATCGGCCTCGATCTGACCCGCAATGATACGCAGCATCGTCGACTTGCCTGCCCCATTGTGACCAATGAGGGCCGTGCGGCGAAAACGATCCAGCTGCCAGCTGATATCCTCAAAAAGCCTTTGTGGACCAAAGTACTTCGTCAACCCTGTTATCTGAATCATGCCCATCGTTCCCGTTAAGGTTGGATCAGATTGGCGGGCATGATGTCTGCCATGGTCGCCCTGGCATTCTCCTGCGACGCTTCGTCAGATTCCGGCGACGAATCGGCTTCGGGCTCAAAGGGCTCGGCAATACACGAGAGACCCAGCCGGCGACGCGACGGGTCGACACTCACCACCGTGACCCTGGCAGCGTCTCCGACATTCAGCACGTCCTCGATCTTATTGATACGATCCGAGGATATTTCCGAGATGTGAATAAGACCCTCAATCCCTTCCTCAAGCGAGGCAAACGCACCGAACCGTGCCAAACGCTTGACAATGGCATCAAATGCCTTGCCAAGAGGCTTCGTTGCCAGAAATGCCAGCCATGGATCCGTCGTGAGCTGTTTGACGCCAAACGAAGCGCGTCCGTTGCCCGGATCGATGCTCAGCACCACACACGCAATGCTGTCCCCTGCCTTATAGGCAAGTTCATCTGCCTGGCTGCGCCACTGAAGATCACTTTGGTGAATGAGGCCCTTAAGACCCTCGCCCATGTCTACGAACAGGCCAAAGTCGGCGATGCCACAAATGGAGAGCGTCACGCGGGCGCCTACGGGATAAGTCTGCATCGCACGTTCCCAGGGGTTTTCCTCAACTTGCTTCAGGCTCAGCTTCAGGCGCCGGCGGCCTTCATCAATGCCGATTAGCTTAACCCTGACGCGGCTGTCGATCGACAGCACCTGCTTGGCGTGCCGGACAGATGCCAGCCACGACAGCTCGGAATTATGAATGAGACCCTCGACCTTGTTATCGAGCTGCACAAAGGCACCAAAATTGGCAAGCGTCGTCACCTTCCCCTCAAGCACGTCGCCTGTCTGCAAATCCCTGATCGAAGCCTGCCAGGTATCCTCAATGAGCTGCTTATGCCCAAGCGAAATCTTGCCATTCTCTACGGCCAGAACCACCACGCGAAGCCCATCGCCGATCGACACAAGTTCGGCCGGTTCGGCATTGCCCCAGCTCAGGTTTGACCGATGCACGAGCCCCTCGACCCCGGAGCCGATATCGACAAAAACGCCAAAGGGCACCACCTGGGTGACGCGGCCTTCAAAAATCTGTTCCGGCACAAGATCCGCCAAAATGGCCTCCCGCGATGCCAGCAGCGCTTTCTCAACCGCCGCCCGGTGGCTCACGATCACCGTCCTGTCCTGAGAAATCTTAAGAATGCGTGCCTGCAGCGTTTTCCCCACATAGGAAGCCAAATCCGCCACTCGGCCCGATGCCTCGATCTGCCGGATGGGCATAAACCCAAGAATCGACAATACATCGCAGACAAGGCCATTCTTTTCGGCCGAAACGACGCGAACCTCAACATCTTCCTGGTTTTTGTATATGACATGCAGGCGCTGCATCAACTTGACAGCCTCGACCTTAATCGCCGAACACGCCCATAAACCGTTTCGCGACATGCCCTCGACATAGAGCTCAAAAACATCCCCCGCCCCGGCCTCCTGCCCAATCTCCTCAAGCGACACAAAACCCTGCTCGCCAGAAAACTCAACCAGACCACGCCCATCCAAAGCGCGCACAAAAACCGCACGCACCAATTCACCAACAAAATCGCGACTTTCGTTGGCCACCGTTTCTTTCTGCTGCTCCGACATCACTTCATCCCCATACGTAGGCCTGTCCCAGCGAAAAACACGAACATGCCGACAGACAAAACACGCTCGCTCAGGTCACATGCAGCCATCCTAACACATCCCCAAGGCGGCGAAACACGAAAGAAAGACCTGCAAATACAATTGCCTGTCCTAACCCTTCGTCTTAGATATAGTGTGGCGCGCCCTGTCTCGCACAGCTCGATACGGGCACGCGCGGTCGCTATCCGGGCAAAGCCCGGATACGCGCCCGCACCCTTTCCAAGCAGAGAACCCGTTCCCA
>WQTY01000266.1 GCA_009786045.1 Pseudomonadota bacterium
ATTGGTGTCGGTGGGGGGCTGGACGAGCCAGACGCGCTGCGAGGGGGCAGGGGGGGGGCTTCCATTCGGGTCGCGGATCTGACGCTTTCGTGCGATCTGGCGTTTTGTGAGGATGAGAAAAATGTCGAAGCGCTTTTGCGCGCGACAGGACTTCAGCTTGGGCGCCTTGCTTCTGAGCGGCAGCTGATCATCGCGGTGGAGCGCCTTCGCAAGACGGGTTATTTTTCGAATATTTTCCAGAGACTGACTTATGAGGGTCAGCACGTGCTTGTGCACTTTGATACGGTGTCACACACGAGGATACGCAGGGTTCGTTTCGAAACGCAGGGGGCGCTGTTCCATTCGGAGCTGAGGAAGCGAATGATTTTGCGCGCGGGCGGGCCGCTTTATCCGCGGACGTCCCTGCTTCGCGGCCGCAATGTCGATGCCATTCCCAAGGATGAACTCATTCAGATTGCTTTGGATGATCAGACCAGGAGCCTTGTTCGTCTCTATCACAAGGAGGGGTATTTCGATGCCGTGGTCGAGATTGTACCGGAGCCTGTATCGGTTAACGAGGTGGAGCTGGTCGTTCGGGTGACCCAGGTGCATGGGTATGGGCTTGGAAAAATCTATGTTCGCGGCCATCAGGTGAAGCGGTATTCGGAGATTGAGTCGGTTTTTCGTTCCGGGTTCCGATTTTTCAGCAATCCGACGAAGGAGCAGATCGAGGATGCCGTGGCCAGGGTGTTGGCGCTGTATCATGCGGAGGGGCGCTATCAGACGAGGATTTCGTATGTGTCCCGGAAGGTGCCTCAGACGCGGATGGTCGAAGTTTTTTTGGACATCCGGGAAGGGGCGCAATGGGTGGTGCAGTTTGAGGGCCATCAGGCGTTGTCGGTCAGGGAACTCCAGAGTGTGCTGACGTTTGCGTCCTCTGGGTATGTGGATGGCGGGGAGGTTTCTGCCTCCAGTGATGCGCTTCGCAGTCTTTATGTGTCGGCGGGTTATTACTGGGCGTCGGTAACGGGTGAGATGATTCGCAGTGTCAATGATGCACCTTCGGTGATTCTGTTCCGTATAGAGGAGGGCGAGAAGACGGAAATTGGTGAGATTGTCTTTGATGGTGCGGGGAATATGAGGCGAGATGAGCTGTTGGGCATCATCTCCAGCCGCGAGTATTCGGCGTTTGGATCGGGTGCCTATCCGCAGCGTGTGATGATAGCGGATGATGCAGCCAAGATTGTCGATGCGTATCGGGCCAGGGGTTTTTTGAACGCCAATGTGCCAAGGTGGACGCTGGAGCCTATCACACAGGGAGGGCGTCTGAGGCTGACGTTTGTGGTGCATGAGGGGCCGGTGTCGCGTTTTTCGCATCGCCAGATTCGCTATACGGATCGTGCGGTATATGAGAACTTTGAAGTTGTCATCGACAGGCCTGAGAGCGACATTTTCAGCGATGGTGTTCTGCGCGCAGAGCGTGCCATGATTACCCGGCAGCTTCGAACGCGTGGTCATGCGACTGTTTCGGACAGGGTTCGCTGCACATCGTATCGGCAGGACGGGACCGTTGCCAGCGAGGAGACCTGTGACATTGCAGAGCTTCCGTCGTCGTGTTTTGCCAGTGATCCCCAGCAGCTTTGTTCCATTGTCACGTCGCGCCATGGTGCTGTCGAGCTGTGTTTTCGCCACTTTGAACGTGAGTTTGGGGCTGAGCAGGGGCCCAAGTGTGTGTTGTCCAGTGGGATAACGGGTCAGGATGTTGATGTGGAGTTTGAAGTTACGCTTGGGCCAAAGTACGTATTTGGGGATGTGTTTATCCATGGGAACATGGTGACGCGCGGTTGGGTTGTGCGTCAGGATATCCCGATGGCTGCGGAGGAAACCTTTGATTACAGCAAGATTCTGGATGCACGAAGTTTGTTGCGCCGCCGGACGATTTACCGGTCAGCCAGCCTGAATGTCATTGGCGTGGATGATTCACTGCTTTCGGCGTCTGAGGATGCGGATTCGACGGCGTCTTCGGCACATCCTGTGCCTATTGTTGTGAACCTTGAGGAAGCGCCAAGGCGGTGGGTGGATTTTGCCTTTGGCTTGTCGCTGACGGGCGGTGACTGGCTGATCACGGCGGAGGCCGAATACGTGGAAGCAAACCTGCTTGGACTGGGTTGGGATTTGAGATTTCTGGTGATGCCCGAGGCGAGGTTTTTGAATGCGAACAACGAGTTTGTGCTGGCGACGAAATTCAATCAGAATTTTTTCACGCTCCTGACTCTGACCGTGCCTTTGTTTCCGTCCCGGGGGCTGGATCTTGTCGGTCAGTTATTTTATGATCTTCGCTATATTCCTGAGACGAACAGGGAGGAGATGGGCGGTGTCATTGAGCTGCAGTGGGACATCGACAGGCGTTGGTTTGCGGCACTGGCATTTGAGGCCAAGACCTCTAATGCGTCATCATTTTTGATCGACGTTTCGGATGATATCAGCCGCTATAATGCCTGCTATCCCGTCACATTTTTCCAAACCTGTCCATTTTTGGATCAGAACCGCGAGTTGTCGCTGTCGCTGACGCCGCGTGCGATTTATGAGGGCAGGGATAGTCCGTTGGTGCCGAAACATGGTTTTTATGCGGAGGCAAGGATCAAGTTTGCCTATTCGGATTCGGTCGGATTTTATCTCAAACCTGAAGCGCGGGGATCGTATGTGGTGACATTTTGGGAGTATTTCACGCTTGCTTTGAATATGCGCTGGGGGCTGAGCTTTTTGCGCCAGGATGCTTCGCTGCCGCTTATTGACAGGTATTTTCTCGGTGGCCTGAACATGCGAGGCTATGACAATGATGGTCTTGGACCGAGGCTTGTGAGTGCTGCGACACCGGGTATTGCTACGAACGAAGCCGGCGGCGGGGAAGTATTGTTTAATTTTACGACCGAGCTGCGTTACCCGATTTGGCATGGTGTAGGGTTGTATGGGGCATTGTTTGTC
Organism: Pseudomonadota bacterium; assembly: GCA_009786045.1. Lineage (GTDB taxonomy): Bacteria > Myxococcota_A > Bradymonadia > UBA4248 > UBA4248 > WQTY01. The sequence continues at coordinate 2,965 of WQTY01000266.1, forward strand.
GACATGGGTGCATTGCTTGAGAGGCAGATGTCACATTATTCACCTTCCGGTTTTATGAAGGCGCTGTTTGTCGATGAGATGCGCTATACGGCGGGGCTTGGTTTGCGGTGGCTGATAGGCGAGTCTATTCCGCCCATCGTGATAGACTATGGGTTTATTTTGGATCGCAGGCGCGGCGATCCGGTGGGCCGTCTTAGCCTCAATGTGGGTTATGCTTTCTGAACGAAGGCGGCGTGCATGGTGGCAAGTGTCCGGTTTTGAGAAGAATTGGTGCTATAAGGCGTCAAGTTCGCTGTATTGTATTGGAATGTAAACGGGTTTTCCTGAGTTTTTACAGGGGGAAGCTTTCTCGGGTATCTTTGAGGACAATGTATGGGGCGTACAGATCCACAGCGCGCGTGTCGCAGGTTTTCTCTTCGTGCAGGGATGACGCTCATAGAGATTATGATCGTGGTAGTCCTGATCGCGGCGTTATTGACGGTGGCTGCTATTGGATTTTCGGTGATTGGCCAGGCGGATGTCAGCGGGGAGGCGCTGCGTTTCAGTGCGGCGGTGCGCTATACGTTTAATACGGCGGCGATGAGCAACAAGACGCTCCAGATGAAGATCGATTTTGAAAACCGGACGTTTTCGGTCGAAGAGCTGGATGTCGTGGGCGGGATAAGCGAGGATGAGCTCAGGGGAACGACGATGTCCAACAGGGATGTCGATTTGCGGCGCAATACGGATCGCCTTTCCAGGATTGATGCCGAGGATACGCGTTTTGGTCAGGTTCGCCGCACGCAGGTTGAGGACATGTTTATTTCGGGTGAGGATGCGCGTTTGGCATCGGGGGTGTATTTTGTGGGTCTCATGACGTCGCATCACGATGCGATTCAGACAGACGATGTGGGGACGATCAATTTTTTCCCTAATGGTTTTGTGGAGCGCAGTGTTGTGTATTTGGGGGATGAGAGGGCGGCGGCGGGCGACCCTTCCGGCGTTGTTTACACGATCATGCTCAATCCTTTGACGGGGCATTCTTCTGTGTTGCCTGGGCGCGTGGAGGTTGGGTCATCATTTTTCGCCGAGGAGGAGGATTGATGCGCAGGGGCTTTACGTTGCTTGAGCTGATGATTGCCGTCTTTGTGCTGGCGATGGCGGTGACGATTCTTTTGGGGACAGAGTCGACGTCGATGCGCCTGATGGGCTATGCGAACAATGCTTCGGTGGTGACGATGCTGACGCGTTCCAAGAT
>WQTY01000267.1 GCA_009786045.1 Pseudomonadota bacterium
GAGCCGGTGCTGCTGCACGCACGGGCGTTGTCGAGGCTCGCTCGACAGAATCGAAGAAATCTGCCGTCTTAAAGGGTTTGACCAAAACGTCGACAGCGCCCTGGGATTTGGCTTTATCCGCATCACAGGGGGCATAGCTCCCGCCCAGCAAAACCACTGCACGGCCCAAAGCCGCATGTGTCGCTATGAACTCATAGGCGTCAGCATCGGGAAGTGTGTAATCCACAAAAATGACATCGGGCGATTCGTTTTGAATGATGCCATTCGCTGAGGTGGCAGATTCAGCCGTCAAAATCTTATCCTCAAGACCTTTGTACATCCACTCGCAGAGTGTGCGTACTGTCTTGCTATCATCAATGACGAGAATTTTTTTCATCATGAAAACCCTAATGGCGCATGGCGTTCTGCTATAAATCGAATCGCCGGGAGACTTGGTTTCGATACACCACCCCCGGGCGCTCTTGCGGGTGAGAACCGTAGCACACAGATTCGTGCATCGTCAAGGCCCATCGCCAGATTGTATGAAGTTGCCAGCTGCCAGATTAATCCGATCCAGGACACCGGACACATGGGTGTCATCGACCGAGATTCTCCGTATAATCAAAACCACCCAGGGCCTTTGCGATGGCAGGCGAAATATCCTCCCGCACGCATGCCACAACGGCTGCGGCCTTGCCCCGGGCCATATACGTCATCAAGGCATCCCATAGTCCGCCATTCGCAGCCTCCAGGATTCCGAGCTCATCGACGAAGGCGATGCCGCCCTCGGGCACTTGGCGCAGGCATGCGTCTGCCCACGTCCAGGCCTCGGGGAAGAAGGCATATCGGCAGCCATCTTCCTGCGGTTCAGATTGCCGGCGCGCCACGCAGACTCTCTGTCCTGTTCGAAGATCGACAAAGTCATAGCCCAAACGCACCTCGCCATCGAAGCAGGCGATTTCTGCAAAACCGCCCCTTGGCAGAAACTCGCAGGCATCAAAGAGCATTTTGAGGCGCGTTGTTTTGCCGGCGTGCAGGGATCCGACGATGGCTGCCAAAAATGGTCTGTGGCCGGGCTGGTAACGTGCCGCACAGTTTGCCAGGAGATCTGGCGTGATTTGGCCGCTGTGCATCATCACAAAAATGCTCTGGCAAGCGCCTTGCCCGTCAGTGTATCGGCTTTCGCCAATTCCCTTGGGCTTCCCTCAAAGACGACCTGTCCGCCAAAGGGGCCGGCATCCGGTCCGAGCTCAATGACATGATCCGACTGTGCGATGAAGTCCAGATTGTGTTCGACGACGATGACGGACGTGCCCGTTTGAACGAGCTTTTGGAGGGCCTGAATGAGGCCGGCCACATCCTGCATATGGAGCCCGACGGTGGGTTCGTCGAAGATGTAGAGCGGATGATCGCCAGTCCGGCTTCCGGCATCAAGAAAACCGGCAAGCCGAAGCCGCTGAAACTCTCCCGCGGAGAGCGTCGACGTCGATTGACCCAGGCGCACATAGTCCAGGCCCACGTCGATGAGGCTCAGGAGTGCCTGGCTGACGCTTCGTTCTTCGGCAAAGAAGTCGATGGCTTCCTTAACGGTCATCTCCAGGATATCGAAGATGTTTTTGTCCCGGTAGCGAACGGCGAGAACTTCGGGCAAATAGCGCTTGCCCTGGCAGGTTTCGCACGGAACGACGATGTCGCTCATAAAGAGCATCTCAATGGTTTTATAGCCCAGCCCTTCGCACTGCGGGCAGCGCCCGCTGGCAACATTAAACGAAAAGGCTCCGGGCTTGATGTCGTTGTTTTTGGCCTGAGAAGTCCCGGCGAGCAGGTTTCGGATGGCCGAAAATGCGCGCGTCGTGGTGACGACCGTGGAGCGAAGGGATCGGCCCAGACTGCCCTGTCCCATGATGATGACATCGGTGAGCCGGTCAAGTCCCCTGATGTCTCGGCAGCGCGCCGTTGCGATATCATCGCTGCCTGCCTCGACATCGGTGCGCGCATCGTCCCCGTCCGAGGCGTCCGTATCCTGGCGGTGGGTTTGAATCCAGCCATAGAGCACATCATGAACGAGAGAGGATTTGCCCGAACCGCTTACCCCTGCCACCGTGACGAGCTGGTGCAGAGGGATTCTGACATCAATATCCTTGAGATTGTGCGCACTGGCTCCATAGATCTCAATGTATCCAGGGGCAAAATCAGCGCTTGCCTTTGCGGGGCCTGCGAGCGTCATCCGCGCCTCGGAACGAAGCATTCGCCCGGAAGGCGTTTCACTCTGTCTCAGCCCAGCGACGTCGCCTTCATAGATGATTCTCCCCCCGCGCTCGCCGCCGTACGGCCCAAGCTCAAGGACGTTGTCGGCGTGCGTGATGACGTCCAGGTCGTGCTCGACAACGACGATGGTGTTGCCGATATCGCGAAGTGCATGCATGACCTTCACGAGCCTCGCACTGTCCCGTGGGTGAAGTCCGGCCGTGGGTTCATCCAGGACATAGAGCGTGTCGGTGAGCCCGCGCCCCAGCCCGCAGGACAGATGCAGACGCTGTGCTTCTCCGCCAGAGAGCGTCTTGGTACGCCTGTCAAGCCCGAGATAGCCCAAACCGACATCACAAAGCGTGTGCAGGCGCAGCCTTGTCGCTTCGATGGCCGTGTCCAGGCCATTGGCCTCGATCACAGAGGCGTCGACGGCATCGAAGTAATCGCGTGCATCCTGAACGGACAGGTGAAAAACGTCGGCGGCGGTGCGGCCTGCAAAGGCAACATGCCGCGCAATGGGTGAAAACCCCGTTCCCTCGCACGATTCGCAGGGGCTGTATCCCCGATAACGCGCCAGCGTGATGCGATTGACGAACTTTTGCTGGTTTGACTGCAGAGACTCAAAGAAGCTCATGACGCCATGATAGGCGCCCTTGCCCATGAGGACGGTTTCGCGTGCTTTGGCACTGAGTGTGTGGAAGGGGGCATGAATGTCGATTTTTTCGCGCACGCAGAAATCGAGCAGCTGGCGTTTTCGCTGCCGGCGCGCGGGGGTCGAGAGAGGACGGATGGCATCGTCAGCAAGCGAGAGCCTGTTATCGATGACCTTGTGCCAGCTGATGCCGGCGGTGCGGCCAAGGCCGGTGCATGTTGGACAGGCGCCAAGCGTCGAGTTGGGGTCGAACGCCTCTGGCCTTAGCCGCGTATAAGCCTGGCCGCATTGCCGGCACGAATAGGCGCGGTCAAAAAGAAGCGCCTGGGGGGCGTCACCAAGGAGGCTGATGCGGACTTTGCCGGAGCCAATCCTGAACCCTTCTTCGAGGGCTTCGGCGAGCCGCGGAGGCGGTGGGGCATCCTGCTTGAAGATAAGACGATCGATGAGCACGGGAAAGCTGGTGGCATCCAAAAGGCTCGCAACGTCGCCTTCAGACAAATCGACGATTTGCCCGTCCTGCCAAAGTCGCTGATAACCCAGGCGCGCCAGTGCCTCCAGTCGGGTTGCCGCTGATTCACCTTCGTTCAGGGCCACTTCCGCATGAATGATGAGACGCAGGTCGCGGCCAAATCCGCGCAAAACCTCGACAATATGGGCGTTCGTATCGCTCTCAACGCGGCCGCCGCACTTGGGACAGCTCAGATGGCCGGCGCTGGCAAAGACCTGCGAGACATTAAACCAAATCTCTGTGACAGAAGCAACGGTCGCCCTGGGATGGTCGAAACTGCTTTGCTGCCGAAACGCAATGGCCGGCAGACAGTTTTCGACGTGATCGACGGGCGGTTTGGGCATTTCGTTGAGGAAATAGCGCACATAGGTCGACATCGACTCAAGGAAACGCCGCTGGCTTTCAGCATAGAGGGTATCGAAGGCCAGGCTCGATTTTCCCGAACCGCTGACGCCAGTCAGAACGGTCATGGTACCAATGGGAATATGACAGGAGATATTCTTGAGGTTGTGCGTTTTGACGCCTTCAAACACGATAGACTGGGGACGGGATCCGCGATACAGATCGGGCATGGGGTAAAACATCCTCGTTGCAAGAGTCCGGTGTGCGGGGCGTGGAATCGCCCGTGGGCAGGTTGCTGTACCTGCTCATGCTGGGCTATAGCCCATTGCGTACAAAAATATTGCCTTTTATTTTAGGGGCGGGCGACCGGGACGGTCGCCCCTACAGTCAGGCAATTTTTTGTTTGAGGGGGCCGCGCCCCCTACGCCGCTATCGGCATGCGGGCGGCAGATTGCCGCC
>WQTY01000268.1 GCA_009786045.1 Pseudomonadota bacterium
CGTCTCCCCCCTCTGCGGGGCTCAAACGCCGCCCCGCAACGCCCGGCTATTTTTTCGCGGGGGAACGAGTTCCCCCGCACCCCCTGCGATACTTCGTATCGCTTGTGGGTAGAGGGCAAAATGCATCATGATTGACAAAAATTGTCGCATCCTCAGACGGAGGGCCTATGCTTACACCCAGGTTGTCCTATACCATCATGGTTATATTCATGCTTGCCTGCGCTTGTGAACGAACCACTCGCCAGGATGCAAATGAGCATACAACTACTCGCCAGGATGCAGAAACGGAATTCCAGGATGTGGATGCCGTGCCTCAGGATGTGCCTGTTGACCGCCAGACCGAAGTGGCAGCCATCCAGCCCCCTCCGCGTTACATCGTTTGCACCGGGCGCAAAACCGAACGCTGGAACGACTTCCAGCAGGACAATCGTTGTGCTGCCATCAATGAACAGGGGCAGGTCAAAGTGCCTTTTGAGGATGAAGAAACACGCAAACTCCTGGTTTATGATACGGGACGGTTTATTTTTACCGATAGCGAAAAACGCACGGGATTGCTTGATGCCGATGGCAATGTCGTCCTTGCCGCGCAATACTCGGAGATAAAGCGCCCTTCAGAAGGCCTGCTTGCCGTTAAGGATGGTCAGAACTGCGGCTATATCGATCTGGACGGCAAGGTTGTCATTGCACCTCAGTGGCACAAATGTGGGTCATTTCATGAAGAGAGAGCCTGGGTCATGACAAAGACGGGCAATGCCGGCTACATTGATCGGCAAGGCCAAATGGTTATTGATCCGATTTACACCGTGCAAAACCCCTATACCCTGCCCGGTACGATAATGGTTAACCCATCAGACTTTCATGATGGGCACGCCGCCGTCAAACTTTCCGAGCATACTTCTGCAGAATTGCGCGAAACTCTGGGCGAAAAATGGGGATATATTGATCGGGACGGCAACGCCGTCACGCGGTTCGAATTTGATTCGGCGAGGGGCTTCAGTGGTGGTGTCGCTTTCGTGGGACGCTGTCCTACAGGGCACAAGGATGCGGAAGAAGATTGCGCACCCGCGTTTGGTTTGATCGATACGGATGGCAAAGAGGTGCTGTCTATGACGTTTGGCGAAGCAATCGCCTTTTTGGGGGATTTCGCCATTGTGAAAGTCTGTGATGCAGCCAGCTACTTCTGCACAAAACCCAAATCAGTACCTAAGAGGGAGTGTTACTACCCCAGCAAACACTGCAAACGTGCCATCCTTCGACAAGACGGAACATGGCTGCTTGAGCCCGGGCGTTTCAGGGAAGTTGGGCCATTTCGCGACGGGCGAGGTTTTGTCGAGTCTCACGATGGCTGGACGGGTTATGTCGATGAGACTGGCAGTAAAGTTTTTGCCGTTTACCCGGGCTATCCCGAAGGTTTTTTTAGTGGCATCGCACGCGTTCCCCGGCATGATTACCGTGCCAGGCAATCAAAACGTGCAAAGTTGAACGAATGCCATTATTTTAATGATTTTGTCGATACAGAGGGCCAGCCCGTCTTTCCATTCAGCGTTACCTCCGAATCCAGGCAAAACCAGGGCTTTGATGAACATGGCATTGCCGTTGTTGAGATCAGGCGATGGCTTTCTGAACACAGGCATCTTGTGTTGCATCGTGAACGTGGCGTGATCTGGCCGGAGGGGTGGAATGAGCCTGGCGCTGGCGAGGGTGTGTTATGCTGGCGTGAGAATAAGCCTGAGATGTGATGCCGGCAGCACCATTAGCGGATGGCAATCCGCCCGCCATGACAATACAAAACCGCAGAGGGCGTAATGGGTCACGCCCTCTTTGCATCAGGGGCAGGTGTAGTCTGAAAGATTTCCATTCTTCCAGACAGGCAGTTTTTTAAGCTTGCAGTAGTTATCCTCTGACATACCGGTTCCGGAAAAAATGTCAGTCAAATTTACTTTTGGATTCAGTTTCCAGGAAGAAAGATCTTGATTGAAAGCTGCGGCATAAGCAAACATGCCTGACATGTTCGTGACGTGCTTTGTATCCCATCGTCCGATATCCTGGTTGAATGCCATTGCACCCGAGAACATCTCTGCCATATTGGTCACATTTGATGTGTTCCATCGTCCGATGTCCTGGTTGAAGGTTGTTGCCCCAGAGAACATCTCTGCCATATTGGTCACATTTGATGTGTTCCATCGTCCGATGTCCTGGTTGAAGGTTGTTGCCCCAGAGAACATATCCGCCATATTTGTCACATTCGAAGTATCCCATCGTCCAATATCCTGGTTGAATGCTTCCGCTTGGCGAAACATGCCAAGCATATTTGTTACGTTTGAAGTATGCCATCGTCCGATGTCCTGGTTGAATTCGCTTGCTCTGCTGAACATGCCCTCCATATCGGTCACATTGGATGTGTTCCATGCGCCGATGTCCTGGTTGAATTCGCTTGCTCTGGCAAACATCTCCCCCATCTTTGTCACATTTGAAATATCCCACCGTCCAATATCCTGATTGAAGACTTCTGCTCTGCGAAACATGCCCTCCATATCTGTCACGTTTGAAGTATCCCACCGTCCGATATCCTGGTTGAAGACTTCTGTCCTCTCAAACATACTCCACATAAGCGTGACGCTCGAAGTATCCCACCGTCCGATATCCTGATTGAATGCACTTGCTTCCAGGAACATACCCGCCATATTTGTGACATTCGAAGTATCCCATTGTCCGATATCCTGGTTGAAAGCTTCTGTTTCCGCAAACATGCCTGACATATTCGTCACGCTCGAAGTATCCCATGCGCCGATGTTCTGATTGAAAGCACTTGCCCCGCGGAACATGACGTTCATTGTTGCCACATTTGAAGTGTTCCATCGTCTAATGTCCCGGTTGAATGCTTCCGCATTAGAAAACATGCCCATCATATTGGTCACATTCGAAGTGTCCCATTGTCCGATATCCTGATTGAAGGCTGTCTTGAAAAACATGCTCTCCATATTGGTCACGTTTGAGGTGTTCCACTGTCCGATGTTTCGGTTGAAGGCTTCCGCATTAGAGAACATGACCTCCATGCTCGTCACATTCGAAGTGTCCCATCGTCCAATGTCACGGTTGAATGTTTTTGCATCCCAGAACATGCCCGCCATCATCGTCACATTCGAAGTGTCCCATCGCCCGACGTCCTGGTTAAAATTCTCAGTACTCATAAAGGTGGAACTTGCGTCACGCCACTTTGAGGCATCGGGAATGTCATTTGCGGGTAGAGAAATGTCGCCCACACCACAGAAGGCTTCCCGTGTGAGTCCAATGGGTCCAAAGCTGATCACGCCTTGAAGCTGTACTGTTTTGCTTCCAATGGGTTTGCAAAAGGTGCCTTCGTCCGTATCAAATAGTGTGCTTTGCCCCCATCCGTCATAGGTGCCGATGATGCGAACGTGATAGGTGCCGGATCTGGCATAGCGGTGTGACCGGTTTTTGATGTTTCGGCAATCTTTGACGCTGGCGGCTTTGGCAAAATTGGTGTGATTTTCGTCACCCCAGAGAATTTTGAAGTCACAGGTGCCTCCGTGAAATGGGAGAACGAGTGTAGAGTTTTTCTCAGTGACCTCCCAGACAGTCTCGAAAATCCTGGGGGAGCACCGTCCGTCGCTGCGACAGAACTCGCCATCCTGGGCATCGGGATTTTTGCAGTCGGCATTCGAAACGCAGCGCTTCGAGCACACGTAATCCCTGGCACTGTCACAAAAACCATCTGCACCACAATCGCTATGGCTCGTACAGGACTTGCAGGGGGCGCAGGCATCAGCCTCAAGGCAAAAGCCTGATTCACAAGTTGCTGCCTCTGAGGCAATAGCAGCGCGAGGGCCGCAAACAAGCGCCAAAACTAAAACCGCCAACAAAAACAATGCACTTGAGCGCATGCCTGCACCTCCCAACGCTGGCCAATCTCTACTCAATATTTTGCCTTAATCCGTAGAATCAGTGCAAGTCCATTTTGCATTAAGGTTGCTTCTATGGAATTTTTGCTTTCATGGTGCCGTTTTTTTGCCATATATACCTATACATGAGCGGCAATTTGCCGTTCGTCATTGTCCTCAACGGCCGCTCGGCCATCAAAACGTTGTTTGGTACGCCCTGAGCCGGGCGTTGCGGGGCGGCGATTGAGCCCCGCAGAGGGGGTAGACGCGTATCGGCGCGCCCCCCTT
>WQTY01000269.1 GCA_009786045.1 Pseudomonadota bacterium
CGGAGCGACGACATGGACGTCGTCTCGACGAGGCAAAGCGCGCGGGGGGCTCGCCAAGGGGGGCGTTCGCGCACACAACGCCCCCCTGGCAACAAATATCGATAGAGAGAAAAAACTAATTATTAAAGCAAACGCCCATGACCTGATCCCTCACCAAAACACCATAGAGTTGTTAACTCAACGTGAGCGATAATCAAAAATGTTGCCCACACAACACTACGAAACAAAATTAGAAAGATAGGCCAAAAAACCATCAAAACCTTCATCTTTCATATAAAAACCATGAAGATTCTGATCCAGGCAGTAATCCTCGACCGCAGCCGGATCGCCGCAGCAAATCGCAATAATTATCATGTGCTGCATCGAAGGCGCATTCATGATCGTCGCCAATAACGCATCCGAATCCGCATTGGGCATGTCAGGATTAAAGAGAAGAATGTCGGGTTTCTCATAGTCGAACTTCGCCAAAATGCCATACGGTCCCGTCAGCGTCGACACCTCAAAACTCGCCGCCTTCAAAATCCTCTCCATCTTGATGACGTCCATCAACTCGTGATCTAAAATTAATACCTTAGGCATCGCGTTACCTCCCCTCAAACACAAATCAAACGCATGTCTGTCTGAACTCCTCTCACGAATTTTTCAAATATGCCACCACGAAATCAGACCTCAAAGCCCAAAATCTCCCCCTGATCCACCTCCATGACGAATACAACATACGAAATCAAGTCAGAATCCGCCCGCTGTACGCCTTTCACCTCACAGCTGCAGAGTGTTTTGACTCTGCTTGCAATGCGAGGCATGCAGCTTTAGCGATACTTCATCCACAAATGCAATATAGAGGCAGATAATATCTGCCCGGCAGGAGTGTGGGGGAACTCTGTCCCCCTCTTTGAGGGGGATGTCGACGCCTCCCTCAAAGAGGGAGAGTTTGACGACAGGGGGAGTCCCCCACGAAAAATACGGCAGCTGACAAAGACACAATGCCTCTGGCACCGTCATCGCCATCTACTCCCTGAACTTGGGACGCTCACAATAATGCGTATGGAGAAGCTCGTGCGCCTCATGCCCGCCAACTTCGCCAATGTACTTTTTGTAAACATCCGAAAGCGCCTGGTTATCCTGAGGCTCTCGAACCTCAAGCTGCTCATCCCTGGCATAAACCCCCGCCGTTCGCGCAGGAATTACCAGATCAGGGCGAATCGTAAACGGCTGCCCGCCACCATTGACACAGCCATTCGGGCAAGCCATGACCTCCACCACGTGATAGGATTTCTCGCCAGACGCGATATCCGCAATCACCTTCTTCGCATTCGCCAGACCGTGCACCTGACAAAGCTTCAATGTCGTGCCTGCCAAAGACAGATTTGCCTCGCGAATGCCTGCCTCTCCACGCACTGCCTCAAACCTGACGTCATCCAGCTTCTTGCCCGTCAGCTTCTCAGCAGTATAACGCAACACCGCCTCCGTGACACCGCCAGACGTCGCAAAGATTACACCACTCCCCGGCTCAAGGCCAAACGCATCATCGCATACCCCATCCTCTAAAGAGAGGAAATCAAGCGATGCTTCCTTGATCATCATGGCCAGCTCAGACGTCGTCATTGAGTAATTCATGTCCTGGATGCCATCATGCGACAGCTCCTTACGCTCGATCTCATACTTCTTCGCCGTACAGGGCATCACCGACACAATGACAAGATCCTTGTTCTCACACCCAAGAAGGCCAGGCAGCGCCTTGCGCAATACGCTCGCCAGCATCCCCTGCGGTGACTTGCAGCTTGACAGATTCTTCAGCATGTCGCCGTGGAAATACTCCGCATACGTGACCCAGGCAGGGCAGCAGGAGGTAAACACCGGTAACTCACCGCCATTCTGGATGCGGCCCAAAATCTCAGTCGCTTCCTCGACCGTCGTCAAATCCGCCGCAAAGGATGTGTCATAGACGTGATCAAAGCCAAGCTCGCGAAGCGCCGACACCATCTTCCCAAGAACGTTCTGCCCCGCAGGCAGACCAAACTCCTCCCCCAGCGCAATTCGCACGGCAGGCGCTATCTGAGCCACGACAACCTTCGTCGGATCATTCAGCGCAGCCCAAATCTCGTCATTATAGCTATGCGAATAAATCGCACCCACCGGACAGACGGCCGCACACTGACCACAGTTGACACACTCCACATTCCCCAAAGGCAGCCCAAAAGCAGGTGTCACCTTCGCTTCGTGCCCGCGCCCGGAGAACTCAAGGACGCCGATTTCATGAAATTCCGTACAGGCACGCACACAGTTGCCGCACAAAATACACTTGCCGGGATCCCGCACCAAAGCAGGTGAAGAGGCATCACAAGGCGTCTTCGCACCTATCTGCTGATACGGATTGCTCGTCACACCCAAACGGCTCGAAAGCTCCTGAAGACGGCAATTCGTATTCTTCCGGCACGTCGTACAATCCGAATCGTGATTTGCCAGAATCAGCTCAAGCGCCGTCCGGCGAAGCTGGCGCAGCACCGCAGTGCGCGTCTTAATGACAAGCCCCTCCTGCGGCGCCAGCGTACAACTCGAAACAACCCCCATCCCCTCGACGTCGACCACACAAAGACGGCAGGCACCATAAATGGAAAGGTTCGGATGATAGCAAAGCGACGGAATGTCTATGCCGTGATTGCGAGCAAGCTGCAGCACATTGCGCTCACCGTGGATCGGATAGTCGCGCCCATCAATATTAAGGTATTGTATCTTCTCCATATTTATGCTCCTTCAATCGCACCAAACTTGCACGCCGCCTTGCATGCGCCGCATCGAATACAGGCATCGCCATCAATGACATAGGGTGTCTGACGATCACCCGTGATCGCATCTACCGGACACTTCTTGACGCAAAGACCGCAGCGTTTACAGGCCACAGGGTCAATCACATAAGGCGAAAGCGCTTTACACTTGCGGGTACGGCAATGCTTCTCCACAACATGCTCAAGCATTTCTTCGCGGAAAAGCTTCAACACAGAAAGCACCGGATTAGGGGCCGTCTTGCCAAGTGCGCACAAAGATCCCTTCTGCACCGCATGCGCAAGATTCTCAAGCACAAGAAGCGTCTCTTCTGTCGCCACACCCTCAATAATCTGATCCATCAGCTGAAGCATCTGCTTGGTGCCCTCACGACAAAGCACACACTTGCCGCAGGACTCGTTCTGCGTAAACTGCATAAAAAATCGCGCCACCTGAACCATGCAGGTCTGGTTGTTCATCACCACGAGACCGCCAGAACCCACCATGGCGCCTTTCTGACGCAAACTGTCAAAATCCAGCGGCATGTCCAGGCAATCGGGCACCAGACATCCACCCGACGGACCCCCAATCTGAACGGCCTTAAAATCCTCACCCGTCACATGACCAGCATCATCTGTCACGCCTTCCCCAATGTCATAAATGATGTGGCGAAGCGTAGAACCAAACGGCACCTCAATCAGTCCCGTATTCTGAACGTGGCCCGTCAGCGCAAACGTCTTCGTCCCGGGGCTGCTCTCTGTCCCAATGGCTCTGTACTTCTCTGCGCCATCGCGAAGGATTAAGGGCACTGCCCCCAGGGTCTCCACGTTGTTAATCACAGTTGGACAACCAAACAGCCCTTTCTGCGAAGGAAAAGGTGGCTTGGATTTGGGCATGCCGCGATACCCCTCAATAGATGCAAGCAGGGCCGTCTCCTCACCGCACACAAAGGCACCTGCGCCCTCCTTGATGCTGATCACAAACCCCTGCCCCGTCCCAAACAAATTCTCCCCCAAAATCCCCGCCTCAAGCGCATCTGCCACAGCCTTACGCACTCGCTCTACTGCCAGCGGATATTCGGCACGCACATACATATACCCCTCATCCGCGCCAATCGCACGCGCTGCAATCATCATCCCCTCAATGATGCGATGCGGATCACCCTCCATCAGCGAACGATCCATAAATGCCCCGGGATCCCCTTCGTCCGCATTGCACACAACATACTTTTTCGGACCATTCTCAATCAGGGCCGACAACCACTTACGACCCGTCGGAAAACCGCCGCCTCCGCGCCCGCGCAAACCAGACGCGAGAACTTCATCACAAACTGCCTGAGGCGTCATCTCAATATACGCACGACGCGCCTGCAGATAACCACCATTCGCAACGTATTCCTCAATACAGCTAGGCGCGATATGACCA
>WQTY01000270.1 GCA_009786045.1 Pseudomonadota bacterium
CCCGCAAAGGGGGTAGACGCGTATCGGCGGCACGCCGATAGCGGCGCAGGGGGCGTGGCCCCCTCAAAAAACGCAGAGGCAAAAAATGTAGGGGCGACCGTTGATATGCTCCCCCGAGACCTCGAAAAGGTGACGCCGGGCGGGGGACGTAGTAGCCTTGCGAGACGAATATCGGGACGTTGGCCCGTCATGGAGGAAATTCGATGAGCATGGAACGCGAAGCAGAAGTACTTGGGTTGCCGACGCATGGAGAAAAAAGCCCTTCTCAGGCTAAGAGTGTGGCGCAGGGCAGGGGCGTGGTTGAGCGCTATGTGGAGCGTCTGGAAACGGGCGCCCAGCGCCTGCATTCTGAGCCCGAGGCTTCTGAGCTTTTCTGTGCGCTGGCGGAATTGCGTCAGGGGCTGATTGAGACAGATCTGCCCCAGGCTGAGCAGTTGTATTTGCAGGCTTTGAGTGCTTTTAAGCTCTGTCATGTGGCCAATGCGGGGCTGAGGCGTCTTCAGCGTGGGAGGGGCGATTTTGAAGGCGTGATTGCCATACTCCTGCGAGACCTTACGACCGCGAGTGCGAATCGGAGGCAGGCGTTGCAGCTGGAGCTGGCGCGTACGTGGCTGTATTGTGCCTGTGACCCCGAGCGAGCCATTGCTGTGCTGGAAACTTTACGGGAGGAGGGGGAGAATGGGGGTGAGGATGCTTTCGATGCGGAGCGCTTTTTTCTTTGGGAGGACGCTCTCCTGGCTTCGGGGGCATGGGATCGTTACGAAGCGCTGCTGCGAAAGGCGATGGCGCAGCAAACGAATGCCGGGCCACTGACCCAGCGCCTGGCGGCGCGGCTTTGGATGTTGTATCGCTATGTTTTGCCGGATGAATCCCAGGCAGAGGTGCTCAGGAAGCATTTGCTCGCCATGCAGGCATCAGACGATGAATTGATCCTTGAAACTCTGGCGCAGGCGGAAAAGGCAGGAAACAGGGATGGTGTTGTCGACATTCTCTGTCAGGCCATGGAACGCGATGCGGGTTCTCCCCTGGAAGTCTTCTACAGACTGCACATGGCGGATGTGGCGCATTATGAGTACGAAGACCTGGAACATGCTGTCGAGGTGATTCGGGAGGGGCTGGAGCGGCATCCCTTCGATCTGTCTCTGCTGCGAAGAAAAATCTCATTGCAGGCAGAGCGCGGCGACAAGGAAGGCCTGCTGGAAGCCCTCACACAAAGCCTGGAGGCGATGCATACGCCCAAACTCAAGGCAGAACAACTGCACATGATTGCATGCATCCTGAGGGATGACATGGATCAGGAGGAATCCGCCATGGATGTCTTCCTTGAGGCCAACCGCATTTGCCCGACTTATGGCCCGACAAACGTTGCACTCTCGGAGATTTATCTCAGGGAAGAAAACTACAGCGATCTGGCACAGATGCTCGAATATGAGCTCAGCTATGCCATTGAGCACCAGGACGCGCATTATACCGCAGAGGTACTTATCGACAAACATGCCCGTCTGGCAT
Source organism: Pseudomonadota bacterium (assembly GCA_009786045.1). Classification (GTDB taxonomy): domain Bacteria; phylum Myxococcota_A; class Bradymonadia; order UBA4248; family UBA4248; genus WQTY01. Next base: position 1,510 of record WQTY01000270.1, read on the forward strand.
GGATTTATGAGGAGAAGCTCTGTTTCGGACTCAAGGCATTCCACCATTACCAGGCCATTCTAAAACATCGCGCCCCGGATATTGCCGCCCTCAAAGGCGCTTCGCGTATGGCCCAGGGTATCGGCAACTGGACAGAATTGCTTAAGCTCTATGCAGCCGCAGAGGGCTGCACGCAGGATACCCAGGAGCACATCTATTTGCTTGAGAGGATTGCGCACATTGCGGACGTTTATCTTAACGACGCCGATACGGCATGCACGGCGTTGGAGGCGCTGCGTTCCATAGAGCCCCGTCACGCAGGTGCTGTCCCTGCGCTGTCACGCCTCTATGTTAAGCTGAAAAAATGGGATTCGCTGATTGCTTTGACCGATGAAGAAGTCGACTGGGTAACGAACCCGGAATACAAAGCCTCTCTTTTGTGCCGAAACGGCGAAATCTCCGAGCAGGCGCTCTCGAACATGCCCCAGGCGATTTTGTATTACGAAAAGGCCCGTACCCTGTGGCCAGGCTCGCGCCAGGCGTATGGTGCCCTGGGGAGACTGTACCGTCAGCAGAAAGCCCATGAAAAATTGGTCGATCTCTGGAAAGCACAAGCCGGTGTGACGCAGGATCCGGCACAAAAATGTGAATACCTGCATAGAGTCGCACGCATTCTGATTACGAACCTAGATGCCGAAGAGGAGGCGCTGGAAGTGTACGAGAGTTGCCTCAAACACTGTCCGGGTGACGCCATTGCCAGAAAAATGCTGTTGGAAGCGTACGAAAAAGAAGGCCGATGGCAGGATGTTTTGCGGATACTCAAGCTCGAACTTAAAGCGGGCGGCAGTTATGGCCAGGTCTGGCTTACGCATGAATGGATGGGACGGATTCAGCAATATCTCATCGGTGATGCCAGCGCGGCGCTGGCTTCATACGCAGAAGCCTTCTCTGCCAATCCCGCCAATATTGCCCTGTTGCGCACCTGGCTTGCGCTGAGCCTTCGTTTAGGGACGGAAGATCAGACCATAGATCGTCTCAAAGCTGCGCTTGAGGTTGTCAACGACGACACTGCCCGCTACGAGATTGCCATGGCATTGGCTGATCTCACCATGAAGGCCACCCATGATCCCGCCGATATTGCGCCGCTCATTAAACCCTATGCCAAAAAAGCCCTGAAACAGGCCACTCGGTTTCTGCGTGCATTTTTACCCGCTGTCTGTGCCAGGGATGGCGAATGGATTGAGGCCATGACCATGGCCTTTGCCGATGAAGCCGTCGAAGAGGAAAAATGCCATGCACTTCTGGCGGCCATGATTCTCGACATGCCACAGGTCCTGCGAAAACGGGCGCACGCTGTCCTGTGCAGCCTCAAGGATGACGCCATGGCGGCTGACTTGTGGGCCGCACTTCCTCCGTATCAGCGGCCAGACCACAAAGCGCTCAAAAAAACTGTCCTTTCCGGCACTTCGCACGATGCCCAGGATTTGCGACGCTGGTGCGCGATTTCCAGACTCCTCGCCGGTGACGTCTCGGATCCCACCGAACGGCTTCTCCCCGAATCGCGCGATACTGCTATCTCGTATCGCGTCGATCTTGAGTTGCTGGCTGCCTATTTCGAACGCTTCGAAAAGTGGCTGAAACTCCTCGAAGTGCTGAGTGTCCAAAAGGAGAACACGCTCAATGAGCAGGAACAGATTCAGGTTACGCTTCAGCGAGCTTGGGTGCTGAGCAAAATCAAAAAACCCGACGAAGCTCTGGCTTCTGCCAGGGAGGCCTGCCGTGCCTGCTCTTATGGCAATCCCATGCGCTCCGCACTTTACGACTATCTCAGCCACGAGAAGGATTGGGATTTCCTCCTGGAGCAAATCCGCCAGCACCTCATGAATGAAGAAGATAAAGCCCAGGCAGCGATACTCTGGATGCGGCTTGCCAATATCTATGGCACCGGCATGAGCAATCCCGAGGAATCCCTGCGCTGTCTCGATCAGGCTTACCATGCCAATCCCTCAAAAGGCAGTATCCTTGTCGAAATCTCCGAAGTGGCGCATCGCCTGGGTGAGATCGATATCGCAAGGCGTGCCCTGGATGACTATATCCACTACCATGATCCTTCCCTCAATGAGCAACTCGGGCTGGCGCCAAAGCTGCTCGACCTCCATTTCAATGTTGCCGGCGGCGATGCGCCGCGCATGATCGCGTATTTCGAAACCCTCGTTCAAAAAACCGCCCAATCGAGAGATTGCCTCATTACCCTGGCCAAAGCGCATGCCAAGGCCGGAGACCCGCACATCGCGGCCGAAACCCTGCTTCGCATCGTGGCCTACCCATTTGTCGAAGAGGATCTCTCCCTGTGGCTCATTTTGGCTGACCTGTATCAAAACAGACTTGGGGAGGCGACAAAGGGAGAGGAGCTTCTGTGGAAGCTCTTTGCCACCTACCCCAAAGCAGAGGAAGTCTTCGAACGCCTGGACAGGCTCTACATCGAACCCGCCGAAAGACGCATCTTTGTCGAAAATCTTAAACACTACGTTAAAACAAGTCAGCCCATTGCCACGGATCCCATTCTGGTGCGAAAGCTCCTCAGTTTTGCCGCCCGCATCCTCAGCACCGAACTTGGCCTGTGGAGCGAAGCCCAGGAACTCTACTCCGCCGCCATCGAA